>JAZUCR010000302.1:0-8090 GCA_045639225.1 Victivallales bacterium | reverse complement strand
GAGTTCTCACCCAGCATCCGAAAGCAGGGAAAAAGTCATGCGGATCGACCTCGATCTGGAGATTTTTCGCCAGAAATTCAAATCCCCGAGCCTTGATGACCGGAGCCGGGGCATCCAGCTGGGCAAAACGCATGACCTCCTTGGCCGCGGTATCTTTGTCGATCCCCGTGGCGGGATCGAATTCCGGTGCCTGAAATTTCTTCCACAGATAGTCTTCGTCTTCCTTGTAAGTTCCGAACAGCATGGTTTTCATCTCCTCGTTTTACGGTTTGATTCCTTTGGCGTCGCGGTCATCGAAAACTTCCTTGGCAATGAAGGTCGCGTTGACCGCGGCGGGGAAACCGGCATAGACTGCCAGCTGAATGAATACTTCCAGGATCTCCTCCCGGGAAAGTCCGGCATTCAGGCCCATATTGATGTGGGATTTCAATTCCTCGGCGGCGAACCCGAGCGCGCAAAGACCGGAAATGATCACCAGTTCATGGTCGCGCGGCGAAAGACCTTCGCGGCTGTGCACATCCCCGAAGGCGAATTCCTTGATATAGCCGTTCAGATCCGGCGAAATATCTTTCAGCCGGGAACCGATCGAACTCATGTTGTTCATCTGCTGAAGACGTCTCAGCCCTTTTTCATAACGTGCCTGATCCATTTGATGATCTCCTATTTTAACGAATTTACCGCATCGATCGAATACGAGCGCAGGAGTTCCGCGCATTTTTCCAGTGCTTCAACATCCGGAGAGGACACCTCCGGCATGGTGTCCGGGTGCCCCACCGCCTTGAATTTCGAGCGTGCCAAGGAATGATACGCGAGCAGACGGACGGCGGAAATGTGTTCGAAACCGGAAAGGAATTTTCCCGCCGCGTGCAGATCGCTTTCCGACATATTGTGTTCCGGAACCATGATCATCCGGATTTCGATTTCCCTGCCGGTGAGATCCAGTTTTTTCAGGTTTTCCAGAATCAATTCGTTCCGGCTGCCGGTCAGACGCTGATGTTTTTCCGGATCGGCGCATTTGAAATCGTAAAGGAACATATCCGTATGCGGCAAAACTGTTTCGAATGCGGTCCACGGCACATTGCCGCAGGTATCGACCGCGCAATGGATCCCCTCGTCTTTCATCTTTTTCAGCAGTTCCGCACAGAACTGGCTGTGGAGCAGCGGTTCGCCTCCGGAGAGGGTGATGCCGCCGCCGTCCGAGTAGAAGATCCGGTCCTCCAGCAGTTTGGACGCGGCCTCGTCCACGGTGATGGTTTTTCCGAACAGTTCCAGTGCCCCGGAAGGACATTCCGCTTCGCATTTCCCGCAGGCTTTGCAGTCCGCCCGCCGGAACTCATGCACGCCGTTGACGATCTGATGGCAGGAACAGACTTGGGCGCATTCGCCGCAGCAGGTGCATTTGGGATAATGGATCGCCAGTTCGGGCTGCATGAAGCGGCTTTCCGGATTATGACACCAGATGCAGCGCAATGAACATCCCTTCAGGAACAGCGTGGTCCGGACGCCCGGTCCGTCATGCACGGCAAAACGTTTGATGTCGATATATTTCGATTCTGTCATTTCCCCTCCTGTTCAGGCAATCTGTTCCGCCTGCCGGATGAAAGTTTCCTGCGCGGCAGGTTCGAGGTCGGTGAAACGGACATTCCAGCCGCAGACCCGGACCTGAAGATTGGCATATTTTTCCGGATGTGCCTGGGCATCGCGCAGCACGGTCGCGTCAAAGATATTGAACTGGATCCCGCTGCCGCCGTGGGCGATAAAGGTGCGGATCAAAGAGACCAGGATTTTGATCCCTTCGTCCCCCCGGACCGAAGTCGGGTGAAGCATGATGTCCAGACACGTGCCGCAGGGGAACTGCCGCATGTCGACTTTGAGCACGGAATCCATCAGGGCAGTAATACCATTCTTGTCCATGCCGATGACCGAATCCATGTTTTTGGACATGGGTTCGCCGGCCAGACGTCCGGACGGCAAGGCCCCGAATCCCCGGCCGTTTTCCACCACCAGCTGACCGTAAAGCGACGGGAAGAAAAAACCTCCGCGTCCGTTGGGCAGATGGAACAGCAGATCGGAGGTGAAAGCGGCGATCTCCACCGCCAGATCGTCCACGCGCGGATCGTTGTTCCCCCATTTGGAGGGCTTGCGCAGGACTTCGGAACGGAGTTTTTCATGTCCCTGCCAGTTGTCCTTCAGGATCTGCCGGAGTTCCGCCAGCGTACAGAGCTTCTTCTCGTAGACCAGATAACGGACCGCTTCGAGCGAATCGACGGCATCGGCGAGATAGGAAACTACGCATCCGGTCGTATTGTAAAGCGCCCCGGCGTCGGAAATGTCGCGGCCTTTTTCCAGACAGGAATCGAACGTGCCGGAGAGCAGCGGCACCGGGTTGACGTATTTCCACGCCAGATCGCACAGCACCTGTCCTTCCCGCATGATCCCGCCGCATTTGCGGATCTGTTCCAGGAAGGCAGTCTTGAATTCTTCGAATGAAGGATAATCCACGCCGGAATTCACCGTCAGCAGCACCATGGCCGGAAGATAGAAATGCGTCGATCCGGAACAGGAAATCTCCTTGCCTGCCACAGCCGGTTCATAACAGCCGATCGGGATGAAATTCGCTGCATCTTCCGGTGTCCGTCCGTGACGGATCAGACCCTCAACGACGACATCGTAGTTGAGCGAAACGATGGCGGTCCGGCCGTCCCGGATGCATTTCGCATAGAGTTCCGCAAAATCCTGCGGCATGTCATTACGGACCAGCACCGAAAGTTTCGGGTCGACCGTGTTCAGCTCGTAATAGGTTTCCATGCCAAGATAGGAAAGTTCGTTGAAATCGGGCCCGAAGCAGAAATTCTTGCCGAACCGTTTTCCCTGATAACGGGCATAAAACGCGATCCAGAAGTATTTGATCAGCTCTTTCGCCGATTCCCGGGTCAGACGTCCCGCTTTGAGGTCGCCGCGGTAGAAATCGATGTAGATCTCGTCGAGGCGTCCCATGGTCCGGACTTCCTCGGAAGCAAATTCGATGGCGTCGTGAAGGACATAAGCCAAGGCAAACGCCTCATGAAGGGTCCGCGGCGCATGTTCGGCGATTTCCGCATAAACCGGATTGTCGTTGATGCGGGCGACCCGGCGGCAGAATTCAGCCAGCGCCCGGTAAACCATGACTACGGCTTTATGGAAAGGCGAAGTGCCGCGTTCCGCCCGTTCGATCAATCCTGGCAGCCCCAGTTTCATCAGGTTGTTCCAATCCGGTGCCACGTGACTGCGGTCCACCATCCAGCCGATCCCCAGTTCCAGATCTTTGCCACCGGTAACGACTCCCGGAACTTTTTTCCTCGACAGTTCATACCCGGCCTGCAAATCCTCCGCCAACAGATCGAAATGCTGGAATTTGCCTGGAAACGCATTGAATTTTTCCTCGGCGACGGGCGCATGCTCCAGAATCAGAGAAATGAGAAAGGACCGCGAAAGGATCCGGTCCTCGTCAGGATTTTCCTGTTTATGCGTATCCCACGCCTGACGAAGCTCGGTTTCCGTCCAGCAGTCTTTCGGAGAAAAGACCGCATTTTCATACTGTTTCTCCAGCTTCGGGCGAACTTCGTCGAACGGCGCGTAATTCATATCAGATTCTCTTTCTCAAGGAATTGAACGATCTCATCGGCGAGCTTGCCGCTGCCTTCATCATTGAAATGGGTCCAGTCGCGGTGCAGATCCGAACATTCCCTTTTGGCAAATTCGCCCAGTTCATTGATCCGGACTCCGCGCGGGATCAGCACTTCCCGGGCGATCTGATTGTAGGCATCGATCTCCGCATTGGAACGGTAGGCCCAGGACGACTGTTCTTCGATCACGGGAGTCGTGGTGGCGAAAATCACCTCCGCTTTCGGGAACAGCTGACGGATCCGGGTCAGAATCCGCCCGATCATGTAACGGTAGAACTCCGGCGGAGTGATCGGTTCTTTGTCATAAACATATTTCTGCGGCACATTGGCCGGCTTGATCGTCTCTCCGGCGGCTTCACCGTCGCAGCCGGAAAAATGGGCGTCCATGTGCAGCACATCCCACAGTCCGTTGTTCCAATGCACCACATCGATCTCAGGCAGGGAAAGCTTCCCTTTCCACTCGCTGACCATCCGCAGCGTATATTGAGCAAAACGGCCGTTGTCTTCCGCAAAATAAACGTTCATTCTTCCCGCGAGTTTTTCCTGCACGAAGGAATCATACCCCATGCGGATGGAATCGCCGAGCAATAACAGATTTTTCATTTTCACTATCTCCGAAATTAAGATTGAACTCCGAAAAACGGTATTGTTATCCCCCTGATACGGTGAATTTTACCAGACCGGCACGCAGCCCGCAGGTTTCCGAATCGGCCTCGAACTGCCGGTAAGTCTCAAAGTAACGCCGTCCGAGCTCGTGCAGGGAATCCGTATCGAAATGCAGATTGTCGCCGCGGTGCGTCAGGTCTTTGGTATGCACGTAACGGAAAGAGGGGTCTTCCGCCGCCAGTTCATCCAGCGCACGGTCGACGATACCGATATGCGGAGCGATCCGTTCCGGATAAAACGACGCCATGTCGCCGGCAATGAACGGCACTTCGTCTCCGAGGTTCAGGTCACGCCGGAAATTCCGGATCACCGTGCGCAGTTTTTCTGTATATTCCGGAGTCTGTTTCTTGGCATCGGTTTCCCCCTGGTGCCACAGAACGGCTACGATCTTTCCGCTTTTCTGCGCTTCGCGGGCTTTTTTCACGGCATTGTCGTATGGAAAATTGTTCGGATCATGATCGTCGACCCCGCCGGGCATCCAGGCGGCAATGGATGTGCCGCCGACCGCACACGGGATCAGACCGACGGTTCTGCCGGGATTCGCTTCGGCAAGGAGACGCCCGAAGGTGCGGCCGAGTCCGACCCCGACGACCTTCTGATCGCCTTGCGGCAGCACGGTTTCGAACGGATCGCTGCTGACGATCTTCTCCCCGGAAGCCTGAAATGTTCCGATGAAGGAACGGTCTTTGGTGATCGGTTCGATCGCCGGCTGCCATTTGCCGTCGGGACGGATCATCAGCACGTTCGGGATCGGGGTCAGGTCATCCGGACCTGCATAGCCGCGTCCGGCCATGTTGGATTGACCGGCCAGCAGGACCAGAAGTTTCTCCGGATCGCGCCGGCAGTTTTCCCATTCCGCTTCATTCATAAACGGTCATTCTCCTGAACATCATTCCTCGTTTATCCATCAATATAGCATAATATTTCCGGTTTTGAATGGCAAAAAACATCAAAAAAATGGCATTTTGTGATTGCAATGCAGGAAATCCGGATTTATATTTCCGCCAAATGGAGGGCTGTTTCATGTCCGGTTACAATATGCAAGGCCGCAAAGACCTGATGGACGTTTTCAATCGCGCTCATTTTGTTTTGAGGCATTATGCCAGGGGATATTACCCCACAGCCACCACCGGACTGACGTACTTACCGGTGAACCGGATGTTTTTTCCATTGAAAAACCCGAACGGTCCGTCGAACTTCATCGAGGATCCTTTCCGGAGATATCCGCTGATTCCGGGCAAAATGTATTTTGTTCCGGCCTTCCTCCCCGCCCGGTTTCAGCTGGACGACCGGCTGTTTTTTCTTTCCATTCAGACGAATCTGGAAATTTTTCCGGGAGTGGAGCTGTTCTCGGGCTGTCCGCGGATGCTGGAGCTCCCGATCGAAAAGGAACGGGCCGAACTGCTCCGGTATTTCGATTCGGGGCAATCGGAACTGTATCCTAATGCCCTGAAGGCCGGATTCCGCGTTTTTTCCCTGCTGACAGCCATGATGGTGCATTACGATCCGGAAGATTTCTGGAAGCCGCTGGCATTGCGGAAATATGCGGATCTGACCGATTATCTGAACGGTAAAGGCAACGCATTGACCTCCGTTTCCGATCTGGCGGCGGAAAAAAAGCTCTCCCGCGAAAATTTCACCCGGCATTTCACTGCTGACACCGGCATCACGCCGAAACAGCTGATCGACCGTTTTGTCACCGGCCGCTGTCTGAATCTCATCGAACAGGGCTGTTCCTTCAAGGAGATCGCGCTGCGGATGAAATTCCGCGACGAATTTGCGTTCTCGCGGTATTTCAAGCGGAATATGGGGTCTTCGCCGCGCGACTGGCGGAACCGGTGGACCGGAAGTCATCCCCTCATCCGCTATCAGCCGTGACCTTTGCTCAGAATTCCCACAATCTGCAGCTGTGCGGCTCCAGCGCAATGCGGTCCGCGCATTTTTCGATCGTGCCGTTCCAGAAATTCCTGACCTCGGAAACGCCGGGTGCCAGCTGATTCCAGTCCAGCGGGATCTCCTGCGCCCGATCGGTCCAGTTGATCACCAGCGCACGACCGCCTTTTTTCAGCTTTTGAGTCCAGTAAACCGGCAGTTCATGCTCGAACATATCCAGCGGACGGCAGGCGTATCCGGACTCGGCGGCAACCGTTTTCCGCGCCAGTTCCAGACCCTGTTCATTGAGCAGCGGCATATTGTCCGAAAGATTGACCGCGCCGCCCGTCATGAGGATCAGCGAAAGCAGGACCTGCTGTTCGTTCAGACGGGTCGTAGCCATCACATAATCGTGGGTCGGCGTGAATGCATCATTGGGACGGCAGAAGACCAGACAGGGTTTCAGCCTCTGAATATCGGGATCGTCGGAGGTATCCAGACTGCGGCACACGGCGAAATCCGGGTCATTGAGCCACAGCCGCTTGTTCGCCCAGAACGTCCCGGCAACGGAAACGGTGTTGTGACAGATGCAATCCCAGCGGGAATGGATATCGCCGCCGACGCGCACGGAACCGACCGGGGCATCTCCGTTGTAAAAATGATAATTGCAGCCAAGCAGTTCCGCCCGGCCGGCCACGCCGCGGCAGACCGCATCCATCAGCAGCCGCAGGATCCGGCAGCGCGGCACGCTGCGGTCGTGGAAACGTTTCGCCGCCATGGTCGATCCGAGAAAATCCAGTTTGAAATATTCATATCCCATTCCGGCATAGCGGTCAAAGAGCCGTGTCAGGAACTCCTGCGATTTCTTCACCGTCGGATCCAGCAGGAAGCCCTTGCGTTCCATACATGAGAATGCCAGACAGGGCTGGCCGCCCTCGGAACATGCCAGCATGTCATAGTCCCATTGGGCGATCCGGCAATGCGGTTCCACGATGGAAGGCGCCAGCCACAGCCCCGGTTTGAAACCGAGCTTGTGAAGGTTGTCCGCCAGTTTTTTCATCCCCCCGGGGAAGAATGGATTCGCTTCCCATTCGCCGTAGCAATACTGCCAGCCGTCATCGACGATGATCCGTTTCACATGCTGCTTCAGCACGGGGTCGGCGGCGATGAATTCGGCGTTTTTCATCACTTCGTCTTCAGTGATGGTCCAGCGGTAGTAATCCCAGGAGTTCCAGCCGTATTCCGGCGGCTTGGAAAAGTCGTGTTTCACCTCGGCATTATCCTCGGCGTAACACTCCAGGATCTCCAGTCCGTCCCCGCACTGGACCGTGACCGGATCGAATTCGATCTGTTTGGGCGGATCCAGATGCAGCAGCTCGAAATCGATCCGCCAGCCGGTCATTTTTCCGCCTTCGGCCGTGCCGCGGAAATAGTTGTCGTATTGCTGCGCCAGCGGGGCGGTCGCAACAACGGTTTCGCCCCCGCGCGAAAGTGCACTGTAATAACGGCCTTCCAGAGTGCGGGGCTGTTTCACAGGAAATTCCGCCGTCTGACAGCGGCCCATCTTTTCCCCGCAGAAAAACACGTGCCCGGGTTCACATTCGCCGATCAGCAGCGGGGTGAAGATCACACTGTCGGGCAAGGTTCCCGTCAGGTCGAGCGAACTGCAGATCCGGATCCCGTCTGCCAGCTGGATGATTTCCAGATTCAGAAAGCCGAAATCCAGTGCCGCGGAAAAACGGTTGTCCTCCGTTTTTTTCCAGTTCAGTTCCAGCTTTTTTCCGTCGGCATATATTTCCGGACCGCAAGCCGGGCCCAGTTCGAGCCAGCCGATCCGGATTCCACCAAAAAGAGACTTTTTTTTATTGGTTTTCATTTTCCACCGGT
>JAZUCR010000301.1:0-4601 GCA_045639225.1 Victivallales bacterium | reverse complement strand
CGTTGTCCCGTCCGTCGAATATTCTTTCTTCACCGTATCCGCGCTGAAGAGTGCCGTCACCGTCACGGACTGGTTGGTCGGGAGCGTCGTATCCGCTGTCACAGTCGGCGCGTCCGGCGCGACTTTGTCGATCCAGTCCACCGTGTAGCTCTTGACTTTCGATTCGCTGCCGTCTTCGCCAAGTCCGCGGAAATACACCGTCCCGTTCTCGCTGAGCACTACTCCCTTGTCCGGATATTCCTCCCATTTTTCCTGATCCCAGGAATATTGCTTCGTCGCCGTCTTGCCGGTGAACGTCGCCGTGATCGTCACATCCTGGTTGGTCGGAGTCTTATCGATATCGTCAGGCATGATCGTAACCACGCCCGGCGCATTCTGCCCGACCGTCGTCAGCGTCACGTTCCCGCTGCCGTCCCGTGTCAGCGTGAACTTCATGTCGTCTTTCACCAGCGTTTCACCGTTCACCGTCAGGCTGCCGTATAAAGCATCGTCCTGATTCACCACCGTGACCGTTTCCGGGAATTCTGCCGCGTCCGTCGCCACATTGTAAGTCCCTTCGGTCATCGTATCGTCGATCTGGATGGAGACTGAATAGGTCCCCGTGATCCCAGAGAAGCCATCGACGATCCACTCCCCTTCCGGCATCTTGTTTCCCGCGACCAGCTTCAATGTGTTATTGTTGCCGGAGAAGGATACCGTTCCGCCGTCCTCGATACTCACATTCCCTGCAAATGTTACAGTGCAGCTGTCGAAAGATATATTCACGCCGCTTTGGACGGTCATTTCCTGCAGCTGGACCGTGGCGCTGTGACCAGACAACTGCCCACCGGATTTAATGATCACATCAGTTGAGAAGCCCCCATCGCGGACCTCCATCGATCCACCGGATTCGACCATGGTGGAATTTGCACTCCCAATGCAGGCACAGCCGTGGACGCTGGTGACCAGAATATATCCGCCAGAGTTGACGGTGGTGAAATTCGCGATTCCAACTCCATCCGGGTAACAGTGCGCACCAATCGTCATAGATCCGCCGGAATTGACCGTGGTGAAGTTCATCGTGCCTCCGGCATAGATTACAACAGATCCGCCAAGGTTGACCGTTGCCGAAAGAGCGGTCTGCCCTGCATAAAGTTCGGCAGAATTATTGGAAACAAACGCATTGGAAATATGTATCCCAGCCTCTATGGTTTGGTCCACCAGGAAGGTGAAACCGTTCAATGTCCCGCCGGAATTGACCGTCGTCGAGATCGCGTTACCGCAAGACATCACCATACGGCCACCAGCATTGACCGTGGTAGAACTTATGAAGCAGGGTTCCCCATCAATATCCATATAGCCGCCGGAATTGACCGTCGTCGCGGTCGCAGTACCTCGGTCCGTGACCAGCATATAACCACCGGAGTTGACCGTGGTTGAGGTAGCAAATGCATCGGCACCTGAGTAATAGGTATAGGAACCTACCCGCATATATCCGCTGGAATTGACCATTGTTGAGGTCGCGAAGCCGTAGTCAACCAGCATATAACCGCCGGAGTTGACCGCCGTCGCGGTCGCGCTGCCTTCACAAACCGACATTCTGCCAGCTGAATTGACCATCGTCGAGGTCGCGCTGCCGCCAAACAAAAGCATTTCGCAGTCGGAATTGACCGTCGTCGAGGTCGCGGTTTGCCCTGTATAGAGATATGCAGATCTGTATAGATAGAAAACGGTTGCATTGGAAATATTTACACCTGACTCAATGATTTGATCTGACTGAAAGACAAAGCCATTCAGGATCCCGCCGGATTTGACCGTTGTTGAGGCCACGCTCCCGTCCGCATCCACCTTCAAATCTCCGCCGGAATTGACCGTCGTCGCGGTCGCGCTGCCGTATTCAACCCACATATAACCGCCGGAATTCACCGTGGTGCTGAATACTGCGGCATAACTAACCGTCAGAGATGCCGCGACTTGGTTAGTCGTGCCTCCGCTCTGAAAAATCATCCCGGAGAGGACAGTGGAAACGGCGGAACCACTACTGTAAACCGTCATGCTTCCAGCTTTGACAGTCGTATTTTCCGCGGAACCGCCATCAATGGTCATATTTCCGCCGGAACTGACAGTGGTTTTACCGGCGAAGCCGCCTTGGGAAACGGTCATGGAAGCGGTTTTCACCGTGGTCTGGATTGCCGAACCGCCTTCCAGCACCGTCAGATCCCCCTCATTCAAAGAAAGGCCGCTGCTGATAATGCCGCTGGAGACAATGTAAGATGCCATAAGAAACACTCCTTCTTCTATAAAATTATAGATAAGACAAAATTATAATGGATAAATTTAATACCTGTTATACTTTATTTCAAATTTAAAAGTGTGAATTTTGCAAAAAAATGGGGAAAATTTTTCCAGGGAAAGGGAAACCGGTTCTGCAGCCGCATATGGGGGACCGGCCCGGCTGATGAGACTAATGGGACTCATGGGGACTCATGGGACTCATGGGGCTCATGGGACTCATGGGGCTCATGGCTGGCAGTGCGAGGCGCAGGGCTGGCAGCACGCAGGAGGCAGGAGGCAGCCCCAACTCATTGGTCTCATGGGACTCATGAAAAATCGCGGTCTACCAGTTGTTTTTCAGAATTTCAGCGGCATTGGCAACTTTTTCCATCAACGTCTGCTGGTTGAGCTCCGCCAAATCGCGGTATATCTCACGAAGCAGAGAAAGCACCTTTTCCCGCTGTTCATTTTTGGCCGCAATTCTAGTCCGATGCATTCGTTCCCGGATACCGCCTTTTTCCGAAAAATGCTGTTCCAGACTTTTCAGCTGGCGGTCAAGAAGGTAGTTCGTCTGATGGATCAGCGAAATCATCAGGTTGCAGAATAATTCGGGATCATTTTGCTCAAGATGAAAACCTGCCGCATAATTCCCATAGGTTTTGTCGTTTTGCCGGCCGAACTGCCGGATGGCCGCAACTCTGGCATCATCCTTATCCCACAACTGGAGGGAATGGGTCCGCAGATAATCGCGGTAATCCTCCAGCAGTTCCTCAAGACTGGCGCGGGCAACGCCGATGAGTTTCAGCTCGGTTTCCATGCTGACGCCGGATGCCATACAGCCTTCGACGATATTCTGTTTTCCGCTTCTGGCAGTCTGGATCATCTGATCGACGGTGCGATCCCGTTTTTGCAGGAACCGGGTGCAGAAATCAACTGTAGCGTCATAGATGACGGCACTGGTCCGATAGGATTCCAGATCCTGATAATTCCCGTGAGGAAGAATGATTTGCGACATGGCACACTTCTCCAGAAAAAAGATCCGACATAGCGCAGGCGGTAATATACTTGGATCATCGGGATTTTGCAAATTGATTTCTGCACAAATCGGGCGAGAAACCGGATGGGACCGATAGGTCCAGCCGGTTTTTCGGGAAAAGAATATTCCCGGTCTTGATAAATCCGCAGGACCCGTTATATTATGCCGGAAAAACAACAGGAGAACGGCGGGCATGAAAAAGAGCAATCCGAATCCGATACCGGCCCGGACGATCGAGCGTGTGGTGCTTTACAACCGCATACTCGGCGATCTGGAAGCCAAAGGCGTCAAGATGCTGTTTTCGCATCAGCTGGCGGAACTGGCGCACAATACCTCGACGCAGGTCCGGCGCGACCTGATGGAGATCGGCTACAGCGGCAGTCCGCGGCGGGGTTACAATGTGTCGGAACTGATCCAGGCGATCTCCGCGATCCTGGGCGGTTCGCGCGAACGCGTGATCGCGCTGGTCGGAGTCGGCAATCTGGGACGCGCCGTGCTCTCTTACTTCACTTACAAGCGGCACGGCCTTTCCATCGCGGCGGCGTTCGATACCGACGAACGGCTGATCAACCGGGTCATCTCCGGCTGCCGCTGCTATCATCTGAACCAGTTCGAAGAATTGGTGCAGGAAAAACAGATCAACCTCGGCATCATCACGGTGCCGGCGGATGCGGCGCAGAGCGTGGCGGACCGGATGACCAGCGCAGGAATCCGCGGCATCCTGAATTTCGCACCCGTGCCGCTGCGCGTACCGGACGGCGTCTTCGTCGACCGGATCGATATTGCCAGCGCGCTGGAAAAACTCGCCTATTTCACCGGACTGAACTGATTACGGGAGCATTCCATGGATAAGATCATCATCACAGGATTTCCGGCCGATGCCGTCATCGGCACCTTTCCGGAGGAACGCAAGCAGCCGCAGCGGCTGATCTTCGACCTGACCGTGTGCGGAGATTTCTCCGCCGCAGGCAAAAACGACACGCTCGAAGGAACGGTCAACTACCGCAGACTGGAAGAACGGCTGATCGAGCTCGTGGAAAAATCGAACTTTTTTCTGCTGGAAGCGCTGGCGGAAAAAACCGCCGAACTCTGTCTCTCCTTTCCGGAAGTCGCCTGCGTAACGGTCCGGATCGTCAAACCGGCTGCCGCTCTGCGCGGGGAAACGATCGCAGTGGAGATCGAGCGCGGCCGGAACTGAGTTCCGGAATACGAAAAGACTCTGCTCCCGATACTGCGGCCGGAACTGAGTTCCGGAATACGAAAAGACTCTGTTCCCGATACGGGTTGGAATATTGATCTACCCCTCGTTTTC
>JAZUCR010000300.1:0-5772 GCA_045639225.1 Victivallales bacterium | reverse complement strand
GTCTTTCGGCAGCTTTTTCTGCAGCCATTGCTTCAGGGTCTCGGGAGACAGTGCACCGGTCAGGTCCAATTGATCGCCGACTGCCGTAGCGGTCGAGTCGAGCGTTCCGACTGGCAGTTCGATTACGTAAAAGGCATTTCTGCAGGCCAGAAACGGACGCCACGGCGGAAAGGCCGGAACGGTTTTCAGTACCCGGTATTTTTCATCCGCAAAGATGACGTCGATGGGGTATCCCATGAAGCACGTGTGGATGGCATTGCAGCGGTCGAATACCATGCCGTCCATGGCGGAAGAAAAACGCTTGCCGATCAGTCCGGACAGCCGGGTGCCGAAACCGGATGCATAACGGGCATTTCTGGCAGGAACGCTTTGTCTGGTCAGGTTCAGGATGACCATGATTCACCCGGCCAGGGTATTCATTGCCTGATTCAGGATCGGTCCGACCAGAATGATGAAGACGGACGGAAAAATGAACAAGACCACGGGGAAAAGAATTTTCACCGGAGCTTCGTTGGCAAGGGTTTCCGCACGGGCGAAACGTTTATGCCGGAGCTGATCTCCCTGGATCCGGAGCAGCTGCCCGATGCCTACGCCGAGCTCATCCGCCTGAATGATCGCATTGATGACCGAAGTCAATTCCGGCTGATGCACCCGGTTCGACAGGTCGCGCAGCGCCTGCTGCCGGGATTTCCCCAGCTGGATTTCGTGCAGGGTCCGCTTGAATTCATCCCCGAGGGCATCCGGTTTGCGCCGGACCAGAATATCCCGCAGCGAGGTCAGGAAGTCTTTGCCGGCTTCCACCGACAAGGTCAGCAGGTCCAGCAGATTCGGCAGTGATTTCAGAATGGAAAGATGCCGGTTCCTGGCCGTTTTCCTCAGCCAGTTGTCGGGATACAGGATCATCAGGACCAGAATCAGAAATCCGGTCAATCCCTGATTGGCCAATACCATCAGGACCATCAGCAGGATCCCCATCAGCAGCATCATGATGCGCACCGCCAGATATTGTTCCGGAGTCATCAGCTGGTCCACCCCGGCGCTTTGAAGCAGTTCCAAGGTGCTCTTTTTGGCGGATTTGAACCGGTCTTCCCGCGAAAGGAAGGAAACGTTGCCTGCCAGCGGCAGGAAGATCCGGAACATCAGCGGCAGACGGCGCGGATCGTCACCTTCTCCCGGATTCAGCGAATCGACTTCGACCCGGGCCAGCAGATCTCCCACCAGCAGGAAAACACAGCAGGAGGCGATCCCTGCGCACAGGGCGGCAAGCATGGTAAAAAACATAACAGTCTCCTCAAATATCGATATTGGTGATTTTCCGGATCGTCAGGAATCCGATTACGACCAGAATGATGACTGCCAGCAGCGAAAGGACTCCCGCAACCGTGGAGAAGAACGAGGTCATCATATCCGGCACAATATTCATCATGGCGAAAAACAGTGCAAAAGGCATCAGGGCGATGATCACGGCCTGCATTCTGCCCTGGGCGGTCAGCGCACGGATCCGGGCTGTGATGCGGACCCGTTCCCGGATCACGCCGGCGAGCCGTTCCAGTGTCGCGGTCAGTTCTCCTCCCGTTTGACGTGCCGTCAGGATCGAGACCGCCACCAGTTCGAAATCGGGACAGTCCAGACGTTTGGACATGTTGTCAAGCGCGGTTTCCAGTGTCACGCCCAGACGGAGTTCCTGGATCAGCAGATTGAACTCGAACGAAATGGGGTGGCGGTTTTCCTGCGCAATGACTTCCAGCGCCTGATTGATGCTGAATCCCGCTTTCAGCGAACTGCTCATCGAAAGCAGTGCATCTTCGAGCTGTTCATTGAATTTGCGCAGCCGCTGTTTCCGAAGAAAAGTCAGATAGATCCGCGGGAGCGGAAACGCCGCCACTGCGCCGATCAGACCGAAGATGATGATTTTCGGCCAGTTCAGACTGCCGGTATAATATCCTACACCTCCCACCGCAGCAAACGCTCCGACGGCGGAAAAGATCAGACTGAAATCCAGCACTCGGGAAGGCGGCATGCTCAGCAGCACGTCATCCATCACCACGGCGGTTTCCTGCAGATATCTTTCCTTGTAACGGGTGCTCACGGATGAAACGGCATTGATGATCACGATCAGTCCCATGGATGAAGCCAGTCCGACGAACAGGGCAGCCAGCAGCGTGTAATTCATCAGAAGCTTCCTCCTTTCAGATCTTTCGGCGGCGCAAACATGGAGATATCCAGCGCCAGTCCGGCCCGCTGGATATCATCCATGAAGGTCGGAATATTTCCGGTCGGAACATAACGTCCTTTGATTTTTCCGTCTTCGGTCCAGCCGTCCTGATGGAATACGAAAATATCCTGCATGGTGATGATCTCGCCTTCCATTTTGGTGATCTCACTGACCCGGATGACTTTGCGGGAACCGTCTTTTTCACGGGTGATCTGAACGATGATGGTGATGGCCGAAGCGATCTGTTCGCGGATGGCCCGCAGCGGCAGATCGAAACCTGCCATCAGGACCAGAGTCTCCAGTCGGGAGAGACAGTCGCGCGGGGAGTTCGCGTGGATGGTGGTCAGCGAACCGTCGTGACCGGTGTTCATGGCCTGAAGCATGTCCAGTGCCTCGCCGCCGCGGCACTCGCCGATGACAATCCGGTCGGGACGCATACGCAGGGCGTTTTTCACCAGATCGCGGATCGTGACCTCGCCTTTTCCTTCGATATTGGCGGGCCGGGCCTCGAGCCGGACCACATGTTCCTGCCGGAGCTGCAGTTCGGCAGCATCTTCGATCGTCAGAATACGTTCGGTATCCGGCAGAAATCCGCTGAGGATGTTCAGCAGGGTCGTTTTACCGGAACCGGTTCCTCCCGAGATCACAATGTTTTTCCGCAGTTTCACGCAGATATCCAGAAAATCCGCGATCTGCTGGGAGATCGAACCGAACCGGATCAGATCTTTGACCTGCAGCGGCGTTTTGGAAAATTTACGGATGGTGATCGAAGGTCCGCCCAGCGCCAGCGGCGGAATAATGGCATTCACACGGGAGCCGTCTTTCAAACGCGCATCCACCATCGGCGAACTTTCATCGATCCGGCGGCCCAGCGGAGATACGATCCGCTCGATCGCCGCAATGACCTGATTGTTGTCCGCGAAGGCCAGATCGGTCCGGTGCAGCTTGCCTTTGTATTCCACATAGATCCGGTCATGGCCGTTGACCATGATTTCGGAGATTTCCGGCATGGCGATCAGCACTTCCAGCGGTCCCAGTCCGATCGCTTCGTGGATCAGTTCCTGTTCGATCAGCTCCGGCGTGATCTCCGGCGGCAGCGGGATCGAGATTTCGCTGACGATTTCATGGATCACGCTTTTCGCTTTTTCATTAAGGTCGTCTTCCGAGACGCCGGACATGGCCAGCCGTTTCAGATTCAGCCGCTTGATCAGTTCGATATGGGCACGTTTCTTGATTTCCTGCAGCAGCACCCGTTTGTCAAAGGGAACTCCGGAGATCCGCAGCACCGCGATCCCGCCGGAGGTCTGTTCGCTTTTCAGCAGGTTTTCCATGGAACGGGGAACAGGCGGTTCCTGAGCTGCCGCTTTCGGAGGTTCCGGCACAGCCGCTTTCGGCGGTTCTTCCCGGGGCAGGTCGATCGCCGTATTCATCCCGGCTCCTTCCGGTCCGATGAGCTTGATCACCACATCGCCCAGCCGGATCTCCGAACCCGGTCCTGCTTCGACCGGTTCACTCCCGATTGCCGCTCCGTCCACATAGACCGCATTCGCAGGGTCGAAAGCCTGCACTTTGATGGAATGGTCGCCGACCGTGAGCTGACAGTGTCTCGGCGCCACTCCGCTGCCGGAGATCTGCAGATGACATGCCGGACTGGCGCCCACCCGGTAAACGCCGGGCACCAGTTTCGCCTCGAAGGGGTCGTGCCCCTCACAATAAACCGTTATTTCGAACATAGTGCGGTTCTCTCAGGTTCCGTTATCTGCCCTGTTTCATCATCTTTTCACGTTCTTCCGTGTAACTCGGAATATGTTTCTGCAGGAAATTCCAGTTCACACTCTGAAGCTGATGCGTGATCGCCGATTCTTCGTAATTGCGCAGACTCAGGTGCAGACGTCCTTTCTGCGAGGCGAAAATGATCATTTCCACTTCCTTGGGCGTCAGTTCCAGCGTCACCGTGCTGTACCCGCGGGACCGTGCTTCCGGTGAGCCGCTGCTGGCCAGCACTCCCATATCCGTGCCGGTGGCGATGACGCGCACCCGCTGCAGAATGGTCAGCGTGATGGTGTCCAGTGAGGAATCTCCCTTCGTGTCCGGAAAACGGAACGTACCGATCAGGTCCACATAGTTGTTCGGCTGGATCAGACCCGTGACCGAGCTCGTGGCATCCACCGGAATGGAGATCGCACGGTAGCCCGGACGGATCAGCGCGGTCAGCCCGCTCCGGCCCGAGGAAAGCGAGGTTTTCAGGTCGGTCCACTGCAGGATCGAACCTGCCTGGATCAGCGACCGGACTTCACGGCCGATCACCATGTTTTTCCGATCGTATTCGATTTCCCGCAAGGTGGAACTTTCCATGCTGTTGCGGAACCGCCGGACTTTGATCTCCTTGATGGCGTCTTCGGTGATCTTTTCATTTTCAGCCAGATCGCGCACCACCTGAATCAGGTAGACATCCTGGGCTTCCCCGCGGATGCGCGATTTTTCCTGATTGATCTGATGAAAGGTGAACATGAACGCGAGCACACCGAAGAAAACTGCTCCCAGCAGCAAAAGTTTTTGCTTCATAACCGAACCTCACTGTTTATGACGATTTCCTTTTACAATTATGCAATATACACGCTGTCAGCGTTTTCGCAAACGATAATTTTATGAAAGTCCGGAAAAAACGTTTTTTTTGTAATCGGTCAGTCCGGTCCAGGAGAACGCGAACATGGGTAGGATGGGTGACATGGGTAAAATCGGTGATAACGCGCTCTACGTGTGATGGTGGACTGCCATTCCCGCGACTTTGAACTCCCTCTCCCTCCATCAGGAGCCCGGCAGTGCCGGGCGTTCCCAGTATGCCCATCGCACCCAATATACCCATTCGTCACCGTTCACCGGAGCATATCTTTGGCTGCGTCAGCGTGTCGATATCACCCATACTCCTAGGAAACAGAGCTCATGGGAAGCTGCAAATTGAGACCAAGTTTCCACGCTTTTGTGGAAGCGTGCGCCTCCAGTGGCGCTGACCGATTACTTTTTTTGCAGTGGGGGCGGGGGGGCCGCGAACTACCTATGTAAACCGGGAATACTATAATACCTCGCGCACTACGAGGCATGACGCGAGATGTCAGGTCAGTGCGCTCTGCCTATCCGGCGTATTTTGGCCTATTCGGCCTATCGTTCGCTTCCTCAGACATCAGGGAAAACCACCATGTTTCACTTTTCGACATCTTGCTTTTTTGGAAAACCGAATTATAGTAGCAAAAATCAGTCAAACTACAACCGGACAGGAGATTTTTATGAACTTTTTCGGACAGGAACTCAATGAATACAAAGCCGCACTGCATACCCACTCGACCAACTCGGACGGACGGATGGAACCCGACAAGGTCATACAGGTTTATGCCGATGCCGGATATGACGTGCTGGCCTTCACCGATCACCGCAAAACCAATCCGGTTTCCACCTACAATTCCCGCGGCATGACGCTGATCTCCGGCATGGAACTGCATCCGGAAGGACCGCGCGGCATCATGTGGCATATCCTCGGACTGGGCCTGCCGGAAGATTTC
>JAZUCR010000299.1:0-3315 GCA_045639225.1 Victivallales bacterium | reverse complement strand
TCTCATATTCATAATATTTTTTACTCCACATAATATATTACTTATCATAAGTCGACTTATGTTGAGCTTAACATAAGTCGACGAAAACGGCCAGCAGAACAAAAAATCCCAGCGTGATATCCACCATGCAAGTCCGGCCCGTGGAAAAATAGGCAAAGGCCAGGCCCAGCAGCACCGCGGAGAGAAATGAGGTCGCTTTATCACGCTTCAGCTTTCGTGCCAGTGCGAAGACCAGCAGAATGGACAGGCTGAACGAGAGTGCCGACATCGCTTTGATCGTGCCGTAGGAGACTCCCAGGACGGAAATGAAGAATGCGCCGCCCCAATAATATAAAGGAGGATATTCCAGGAACGGCACCCCGTTGAGCCGCGGCAGGAAGAACGGTTTCGGGGAAAACTGCAGTTCGCGGATGATCCCGGCCACGCGGGTCTCATCTCCGCTGAGCAGGATTCGTCCGGATAAACAGTAAAATGCCGTCAAGGCGGCAAATACCGCCAGGATCAGAATGATTTTCCACTCCGGGAGACGGTCGAAAAAACGTTGGATGCAGTTCATTTTTTTGCCTGATAATATAACACGGACCGGCATCCAGTCAACTGCCGGAAGCGGAAAAAAGATAAAAAAAATAAAAAAAAATATTTTTTTTGACAAAATCTATTTGAAAAATGGTTGACATGGGTTATATTATAGGACTTCGCGCGTGTAAGGCAGGGAGTCGCGTCCCCGCTTCATTCCGACATGTGCGTGCTGTGCCTTCATTAAAAATGAAGGCTTACGTATGTATTTGTGGTAAAATAATGAAAGACGAGGCTCAGAATTATGAAAGTCAGGGCGTCAATCAAGCGCAGATGTGAAAACTGCCAGATCATCAAACGCAACGGCGTGGTTCGCGTGGTTTGCTCCCGCAATCCCCGTCACAAACAGAAACAAGGCTGAAACGGAGAAGTGTAAACATGCCTAGAATCATCGGTGTTGACATTCCGGGGAACAAGCGGATCGAATTCGCCCTCCGGTACATTTATGGAATCGGGCCGAAAATCGCAGAAGAACTGGTCAAACGCGCGAACATCAAACCCGGAACCAAAGCAAATCAGATTACAGACGAAAACATTGCGGCGATCACGGTCATGCTTCAGAATGACTTCGTGGTGGAAGGCGATCTCCGCCGTCAGCTGGCGCAGGATGTGCGCCGCCTGCAGCAGATCAACTGCTACCGCGGCATCCGTCACCGCAAAGGTCTTCCGTGCCATGGACAGCGCACCCGCACCAATGCCCGTACGAGAAAGGGCAAGAAGGTTACAGTCGGTGCTATCCGCGACAAAACGCAGCGTAAGATCGAAAAGAGCGGAGCTGCCGCTCCGGCTCCCGCAGCTGCTCCTGCCGCCAAGAAGTGATGCCGCGTGACGGCATTGCCTGAAAACGAAAGATTAATCGAAAGGCTTTGAATTTTAAAATGGCTGAAGAAATTAAAAATACTGCCGCTCCGGCGGAAGCTCCCGCCCCGGCCGAGGCTCCGGCTCCGGAAACGGCTGCCGCCGAGACTCCGGCTGCTGAACAGAAACGCCGCAAAGGCGGACGCTATGTCCCCGCCGGCATCGCTTATGTGCTGGCTTCTTTCAACAACACCAAGGTCACCTTCACCGATCTGCACGGCAACGTGCTCTGCTGGTCCACCGGCGGAAAAAACGGTTTCAAAGGTTCCCGCAAGAGCACCGCTTATGCCGCTCAGGTCATCGGTGCCGATGCCGCGAAAAAGGGTGAAGCTCTCGGCATGAAGGAAGTCGAAGTCCGCGTCAACGGACCTGGCGCCGGCCGTGAATCCGCGGTTCGAGGCATTGCCTCCACCGGTATGGAAGTTGTTGCCATCAAAGATATCACTCCGGTTCCGCACAACGGATGCAGACCCCCGAAACGCCGTCGGGTCTGATTCTCGATTGCTGATATCCGGGACGGTGTTTCACCTTCCCGTATTGATCTGAATTTTAACCCGTTACAACTTAACTTGGAGGATAATAAAAGATGGCTGCTACCATATCCGGATTTCCGATGCCGACCTCGCTTGAAATGGAAGAAGAGACCGCAACCAACACGTATGCGAAGTTTACTGCGGCTCCGTTCCAGAGCGGGTTCGGACATACCATCGGCAACTCCCTGCGTCGCATCCTGATGTCTTCCCTCGAAGGCGCGGCGATTTCCGCCGTCCGGATCGAAGGCGTCTCTCACGAGTTTACCTCGCTTCCCAATGTCGTCGAGGACATCACGGAGATCATTCTCAATCTGAAAAAGATCAAGCTGAATCTCCATACCGATCCGCCCAAGACGCTGGAAATCAAGAAAAACGTGGCCGGTCCCGTTACCGCCGGCGATATCATTACCGACGGCACGGTCGATGTCATCAATCCCGATCAGATCATCTGCACGCTGGACAAAGATGTTCCTTTCCGTGCCGAGGTCGAGATTTCCAAGGGCAGAGGCTGGAGCCCCGCTGAAAAGAACAAACAGCCGAATCATCCTTACGGCACGATCCTGGTCGATTCCCTTTTCAGTCCCGTTACCCACGTCTGCTACCGCGTCGGCGCCGCCCGCGTCGGTGAAGAGACCGAAATGGATTCGCTCGTGCTCGAGATCTATACCGACGGTCGCGTGTCTCCCCGCGATGCGCTCGAAAAAGCCGCTATGATTCTCAGTGATCATCTCCGGCCTTTCCTCGGCAATAAGATCCCGCCTGGCCCCGGTCCGCTCCCGCCTGAAGATCAGAAGCTCTTCCGCATCCTCTCTCAGGATGTCGAAGTCCTCGATCTTTCTGTCCGTGCCATGAACTGCCTGAACAATGCGAATATCAAGCTGCTCGGCGAACTCTGTCTCAAGTCGGAGTCCCGGATGCTCAAATTCCGCAATTTCGGCAAAAAATCCCTCGATGAGATCATTGAAAAGCTTGCCGAGAACAATCTGCATCTCGACATGAAATTCAGTGAAGAACTTACCAACGCAATTCAGACCGAAGCCGATCGTGCCAAGGCTGTCAAGAAAGAGGAAGCGTAATCATGCGTCACCTTAGAAATATGTCCAAACTCGGCCGCAACTGCGGTCACAGAAAAGCTCTGCTGGTCAACCTGGCCTGCAGCCTGATCGAAAACGGTCAGATCAAGACCACCATCCACCGTGCCAAAGAAGCCCGTAAAATGGTCGATGCCCTGATCACCTATGCCAAGGAAGGCAGCGAACACAGCCGCCGTCTCGCGGCCCAGAAACTTAAAATCAACACCCCCGCCGAAAAGCTGCAGGGCAAGAAACTGGTTCTGGAAAAACTTTTC
>JAZUCR010000298.1:0-1622 GCA_045639225.1 Victivallales bacterium | reverse complement strand
GGCCGAAGATGCCGCCGCAGCAGATTGTGACGCCGAATTCCTGAAGGTATTTGATCGTGTCGATCTTTTCCTGAATGGCATGCTCGCGCGTGATCAGTTCGCCGAAACGTTCGGGACTGGTCTGCAGATTCATATTGTAGCGCCAGCAATGGTGTTCGGCAAGCAGTTTCGCGGTTTCGCGGCTCAGGATGCCGACCGAAACGCAGATCTTCAGCTGCGGGAACTTTTCATGCATGGCATCCATCGTTTCGAGCAATTGCTGGAATTCCGGCGTGCTTTGTTTGTAGCCGTAGCCGCTGGTCACGATGCCGAAGGACATCACGCCGTTTTCCGCCGCGACCGCCGCCGCGCTCAGAATCTCTGCTTTGGACAGCAGCGGATAGGTTTCGATCCCGGTATGATGCGCCTCGGCCTGCGCGCAGAACCGGCAGTTCTGACGGCACAGACCGGATTTCGCGTTCAGGATCGAACAGGCGAAGATCGGACCGGCGAATTTATGACGGACCTTGTTGGCGAGCGAAACCAGATCGAGGATATCCTCACCCTCGATCCGTTCGGCGAGTTCCAGCGCTTCCGCACGGGTCAGAGCCTCGCCATACAATACCTTATAAGCATTTTCGATCAGCGGATGGAGCATGCTGACAGAATTCCTCACTTCAGGTTCAGCCGTCCGCCTGCCAGCAGGATCCGGATATCTTCATCGGAAAGTTTGGCAGTCAGCGGGATCTCATGTCCGTTTGCTTTGGCGATGATCGGAAACTCGCGCTTGGCCAGTTTTTCCGGCAGATTTTCAATCACGATCTCGGTCCCTTCCGGGAGCAGTTCGTAATCTTCCTTATTGACAAAGGTGAACGGCACGATGCCGAAGTTGATCAGGTTGGCGGCGTGGATGCGTTCGATCGCGTAGGCGATCACGGCCTTGATACCCAGATACATCGGACAGATCGCGGCATGTTCGCGGGAAGAGCCCTGTCCGTAACTGTCGCGTCCGACGATGATGCCGTGCCGTCCGGAATCGCGGACCGCGGCGGCGCGCTGCGCAAAGGTAGGTTTGCCTTCTTCGTTGAACCTTTCGAACACGACTTTCGCGTATTCGGGAATGTTGCTGCGGTGTTTCAGATGGATCCCGGCAGGCATGATGTCGTCGGTGCTGGTCTTGTCCCCGGTGCGGATCACTACGGAACCGTTGATCGTTTCGGGCATCGCCTGGTTGACCGGCGGACTGCCGATCGTCTTCTTGCGGATGATCTCGATATTCTTGCCGCAGCACGGCGGACGAATCAGCATGGAATCGTCGATCAGGAATTTATCGACATCCTTGACCTGCGGATAGGCGAAACCGAGCGTGGCGGGATCGGTGATCTTGCCGGTCAGCGCGGCGGCGGCGGCAACTTCCGGACTGACCAGATAGTTCTGGTCACCCTTGGTGCCGGTCCGACCGGGGAAGTTGCGGTTGAAAGTGCGGAGCGTCACCGTGTCATTGGCGGGACTCTGCCCCTGCCCGATGCACGGACCGCAGCCGGATTCCAGAATACGGGCCCCGGCGGAGATGATGTCCGCCAGCGTGCCGTTGCGGGCGAGCATTTCCAGCACCTGACGGCTGCCCGGCGCGATCGAAAGCG
>JAZUCR010000297.1:0-3095 GCA_045639225.1 Victivallales bacterium | reverse complement strand
CGACCAACGGTTTAGGAAACCGCTGCTCTATCCCCTGAGCTATCCGGGCCCATAAAATATGAGTTATCAGTTTTCAGTTGTCAGTTTCCAGTTACTTGAAACTTGCAACTTGAAACTTGTTACTTTTTCTCTATCGCGCCTTTGTCCGCCAGCTGGTCCGCATAATAGGAACTGCGCACCAGCGGACCGCTCGCGACATGCGTAAAACCGATCTCACGTGCGAATTTCCCGAAAGCATCGAACGCTTCCGGCGTCACATAACGATCCAGCTTCCAATGTTCAGCCGACGGCGGCAGATATTGTCCCACCGTCAGATATTCCGCCCCCGTTTCACGGATATCGCGGATGGTCTGGCGGATCTCGTCATCGGTCTCGCCGAGGCCGACCATGATGCCGGATTTCACCGGGATGCGGCCGTCGGTCATCTTATACGCGGAACGGAGCACCTCGAGCGAACGACGGTATTGCGCTTTGGAACGGATCAGCGGAGTCAGCCGCTCGACCGTTTCGACATTGTGATTGTAAACATCCGGCTCGGCATCGAGAACCGTTTTCATGGCGGCGAGATCGAGGTTGAAATCGGGAACCAGAACCTCGATTTTGACGCCGGAGATCTTCGCTTTCAGCGCGCGGATGGTCGCGGCGAAATGAGCGGATCCGCCGTCGGGCAGATCATCGCGCGTGACACTGGTCACGACCACAAACGACAGTTTCATTGCCGCGGCGGCATTGGCGAGGTTTTCCGGTTCGGCGGGATCGGGCGGAAGGGGTTTTTCGACATGTCCGACCGCGCAGAATTTGCAGTTTCTGGTGCAGCGATTGCCCAGGATCATGAATGCCGCCGTGCCGCGGTGCCAGCATTCGCACAGGTTCGGGCACTGCGCTCCGCGGCAGACTGTATTGAGCGCATTGACCTTGAGCAGAGCCTCGACATGTTCGCGTTCGGCGCCGCAGGGGACGCGGACGCGGATCCAGGGGGGCAGTTTCGGACGGAAATTATGAGCGGAATCGTTCATCTGGAGATCACGGTTTGGAAATCACCAGAGTGGCATTGGAACCGCCGAAACCGAAACTGTTGCTGATGGCATGCCGGATTTCGACGCCGCTGCGGGTCTCACGCACCAGATCCGCCCATTCGAAACCGTCCTCCGGATCATCCAGATTGGCAGTCTTGGAAATAAACGAATGTTCCATCATCAGCGAGGTGAAAATAGCCTCGACCGCACCGGCGGCACCGATCATGTGACCGGTCTGGGATTTGGTGCTGTTGATAGCGATTGAATGATCGCCGAACACCAGGTGGATGCCCTCGAGTTCGATCGGATCCCCGACCGGAGTGGCAGTACCGTGCGTATTGACATAAGAAATATCGGAAGGTTTCAGTCCGGCATCGGCCAGAGCCCGGTTGATCACATCGGCGACCGCTGGAGCATCGGGAACGACCATATCCAGAGCATTGCTGTTGGAAGCGTAACCGGAAATGATGGCTTTCGGCTGGGCGCCGCGTTTCAGCGCATGTTCTTCACTTTCGAGCACGAGCATGCCGGCGCCGTCAGCGAGCACGAAACCGTCACGGCCCTTGTCGAACGGACGGCTGGCACAGCCAGGACGGTCGTTGTAATGCGAAGACAGTGCACGCATGGCGCCGAACCCGAGAGACTGACCCCAGGAAAGTTCTTCGGACCCGCCGACCAGAACGATATCATATTCCCCTGCCCGGATGAGGCGGACGCCGGCGATAATGGCCAGCGCGCTGCTGGTGCAGGCACAGCTGATATCGTAGCTTTCGCCCGTGGTACCGAAAAGAAGAGACATGTTGGCGACGCCGCAGGACGGCATGATCCGCGGGATCGAGAAAGGCGAACAGGAACGTGTCTTGTGAGTCCGGTCGAAAGTCGTGAGGTTTTTGTAAACGGTCTCGTAAGAGCTTCCGGCACAGCCGTTGATCATGGCGATGCGGCGGTCCGGCAGATCTTCGGGCGGCAATCCGGCCTCGACAAACGCTTCGTAAGCGGCGGCAGCGGCCATGCGGGCGTTGGGTGCCATAAAACGGACGTTTTTCACCGTGAACATGGGGCAATTCACCATGCGGTCGGATTCTCCGGCAACACAGACATCCAGGCCTTTTTCGACCCATTCCTGCATGAGGACAGTGCCGGTCCGGCCTGCTTTGAGCGCTTCCAGATTCGCCGACAAACCATTCCCCAGCGGAGTCACCAGACCTCTGCCCGTGATGAAAACGTTCCGAGACATTTCCGATTCGCTGCCTTTCCTTGAAGAAGATTGCAATTCCAAAATTTTATATCGGGTTAATATACTTCACGGAAAGCGTTTTGTCAATGACAGATTCGCACGAAAAATCGAAAAAAAACGGCAGACGGTCATAAAAACGGACAAGGGCCCATCCGTTTCCGAATCGTCTGAAGCCGGTTCACGATCGAGAAAAAACGGAAATGGCAATAATTGTTTCGATCTGAAAAAAAACCGGACAGTATGGGGTCTACAGCCTAAAACTCACAGGGCGCATACCGTCCGGCATCCTTTCAGAAAATCCCCCGCATACACCCCTTACGGAGGCAGTCGAAGCAGTGGCTCATCACCAAGGGGCGGGCTACTCACCGTCAACCGGAGATTAATATAACAGATGATCCTGAAAATATCCAGCCAACATGAAAAAAAACGAATTTTTCCCGCTCGACATCATCGTCACCGAACCTCCGAATCGGTCTTTCGAAACCGAAAACTCAAAAATTTGACAAAAAAAACTATATTTTCATCAAAAAAACAACAAATCACGGCTTGTTATTGGAAAAAGGGACAATATATTGTTTAACAGAACGAATGGATCGCCCGGATCGGGATGATCGGAAATTTTTCCGGCGGATCACGTTCCGGACGGCAAAATCTTTTTGACGGAAATGTCCGGCATCAGGAAAAGCCGTAAGACAACGTTTCGAAATAAACATCATGAGTTGTGCGAAAGGAGCGAAAAAAACTTGACAGACAGAAAATAATCCCCGGGGCGGTGAAAATCTGTCATGGGATTAGAAAACAGTGTGAAAAAACGCGAAAAAAGACAATAGAAGTGCAAGCCC
>JAZUCR010000296.1:0-6752 GCA_045639225.1 Victivallales bacterium | reverse complement strand
CACCCCATGGAGGCGACTTCCGCGGCAGGAACTCCGGCTTCGACTGTCGGCCGAACCGGTGCGGAGTTCTGAACGAAATCCGCCGGGGCGAAGGTTCTCCCCGGAGCGGGTGCGGGTTCCGGCACGGCTTGCGGACGGACCGGGACATCGGTCATGAATTCTTTCAGGACCTCGTCCGAAACCGGGACCGCCGGCGTATTGCGCCGGGTCAGCCGCAGGCATTCGACTATTTCATCGTAAAACGTTTTTTCCGCCATGGGAATCCCTGTTTTTTTCCTTTTCGAATCTTCATAATATACCTTTTTTGAAAAAAAAAGCAAGTTTTTCCGTATTTTTATTTGCAATTTTGTTTAATCGGTAATATATTTAGAGAATAATTTTATTTACTGAAAACTGAAAGGGAGGTGAAAAGCAGCCATGGAAACGGTATCCAAGGAAACCACGTTGTGGAAGAAATTGCTCGAGACTACGGAAAAAATCCGGAATTACCAGTCGCGGGCCATCAGCAAAGGCAAAGCTCCGGATATCACCATGACGCAGATGCAGATCATGGGCTGCGTGCTGTTCAGTCCGGAAAAGTCCGTGCGGGTGCGGGACATCTCCGAAGAACTCGGGATCACGCCGGGCGGAATCTCCCAGCAGGTGGATACCCTGGTGAAAATGGGTCTGCTGGAAAGGAAACCAGATGAGAAGGACCGTCGCGCCGTCTGCATCACCTTGTCGGAAAAGGGGGAAGAAATCAATCAATGGGTGGACCAGTTCCTGACCAACCTGTTCCAGAAGCTGCTGGCGGATGTGCCGGAAGAAAAACGGTATGTCTTTGCGGAAGTTCTGGATTCGATGTATCAGACTTTGGAAAAATTATAAAACTTATTTTTTAAGGAAGGAATTGAAAATGAAGAAAAAAATCATTGCCGGAATTGTTCTGGCGGGCGTAGCGGCATTTATGCTGTCTGCGCAGAGCAAAGGTGCCAAAAAAGGAGCGGCGGCTCCGAAAATGCCGGCGATGCCGGTGGCCGTGGTCGCAGTGGACAAGGTCATCGAAATGAACGATCTGGAAAGACGGAACTACACGGGTCTGATCGTATCCAAATCGGTCGTGAACATCACCGCGCGCGTATCGGGGGAAATCCTGGAGGTCGGTTTTACCGACGGCAGCATCGTGAAAAAAGGCCAGCTGCTCTACAGGTTGGATTCGGTGCAGTATCAAGCGTCAGTCAAAGGTGCGGAAGCCAAAGTGGCGGAATGCAAAGCCCGCTTCGAATATGCGAAAAACAGTTACGGGCGCAACAGCTCTTTGTATGATAAGAAAGCGGCCAGCCGGGACACCATGGAAAACACCAAATCCGCGCTGGAAACGACCCGCGCCGCGATGATGGCGGCGGAAGCGGAACTGATCGCCGCCCGCGACAATCTGGACGACACCACCATCACCGCCCCGATCGACGGACATGTCGGCGTCACCAATTACACGGTCGGCAATTATCTGACACCCTCGTCCGGCACGCTGGTCACCATCATCCAGATCCAGCCGGTCCGGGTGCGCTTTTCGATCAGTTCCGCCGATTATCTTTCCATGTTCGGCTCGGTCGAAAATCTGAAGCAGACCGCGTCCATCCGTCTGCAGCTTTCCGACGGTCAGAATTATCCGACCGAGGGCAAAGTCGAACTGATCAACAACGAGGCCAATAAAATGACGGATGCCATTCAGGTTTACGCCACGTTCCCGAATCAGGACTTCAAGCTGCTGGTCGGCAGCACGGTCCGCGTGACCCTGACCAAAAAACAGGCCAGAAAAGTCCCCGCGATCGCCCCGTCCGCAGTCATGTATGACAGCCGCGGCGCCTTCGTCTATGTGGTCGGCAAGGAAAACAAAGTGGAAAAACGTTATGTCGTTCCCGGCAACTCCACGCCGGAGTGGCAGCTGTTCAATGCCGGTCTGAAACCGGGTGAAACCGTCATCGTTCAGGGCACCCACAAGACGATGCCCGGCGCAACCGTCGATCCGCGCAGCGCGGGAAAGAAGCAGTAAGCCATGTTTTCGAAAGTATTCATTGAACGGCCGAGGCTGGCCATTGTATTCAGCGTGATCCTGGTGCTGGCCGGTCTGATTTCGCTCTTCAAGCTGCCGGTGGCCGAATATCCGGAAATCGCGCCGCCGACCCTGTTCGTTTCCGCCACTTACACCGGCGCCAGCTCGGAAGTGATCGCCCAGACGGTCGCCATGCCGCTGGAAGACGAGATCAACGGCGTGGACGACCTGCTGTATTTCCAGTCCACCAGCGACAACTCGGGCAACTATCAGTGCCGCGTGACCTTCAAGTCCGGCACGAATACCGATATCGCCATGGTGAACCTGCAGAACGCGGTCAAGCGGGCTGAAGTCAAACTGCCGACCGACGTTACCAAGGTCGGGATCACGGTCCAGAAGCGCGGCGGCGACATCCTCGCCGTCTTCACCTACATGACCGACGGCAAGGTCATGGATATGAAAGAGCTCAACAACTATGTCGACGCCAACATCAAAGACGCGGTCACCCGTGTTGACGGTGTTTCCTCCGCCTCCGTGATGTCGCTGCAGGAATACTCCATGCGTATCTGGCTGGACCCGATCCGCATGGATGGTCTTTCCATTACGACCAACGACATCAACAACGCGGTGTCCAAGCAGAACATTCAGGCTGCCGCCGGGTCCATCGGTTCGGAAAACAGCAACCGGTATGTCAACTACAAGCTGAACGTCCAGGGACGTCTGACCACACCGGAAGAATTCGGCAACATCATTCTGCGTCACGACAAGGACGGCAGCGTGGTGCGGCTGCGGGACGTGGCCCGCGTCGAAGTGGGTGCCAGCACCTATTCCGGCGACTGCTGGTACAACCGTCAGCCGGTAGTCGGTCTGGCGGTTTACCGCGATCCGGACGCCAACGCGCTGGCGACCGTACAGCGGGTGAAAGCCGAACTGAAGAAATGGGAAAGCCGCGTGCCGGAAGGCGTGAGTTATGCCACCGCCTACGACCCGACCGAGTTCATCGACGTGACGCTGGATGAAATCGTGCTGACCCTGATTCTGGCACTCGCGCTGGTGGTGCTGATCACCTGGCTGTTCCTGCAGGACTGGCGCGCCACACTGATCCCATCCATTGCCATTCCGGTGGCGCTGGTCTCCACCTTCTCGTTCATGCTCGCGCTGGGCTACACGATCAACGTGCTCACCATGTTCGGACTGATCCTGGTCATCGGGTCGCTGTGCGACGACGCGATCGTGGTGGTGGAAAACTGTCAGGCGCTGATGGAACGCGAAGGATTGGAACCCAAGGCCGCCGCGCACAAGTGCATGCAGCAGATCACCGGCGCGATCATTTCCACGACGCTGGTGACCGTGGCCTGCTATGCCCCGCTCGCCTTCTACGGCGGCATGGTCGGCGCCATTTACATCCAGTTCGCCGTCACCATGTGTATTTCGCTCTGTCTTTCCACCTTCGTGGCAATGACTTTGAGCCCCGCGCTCTGCGCCCTGATCCTGAGGAAGCCGGACGGCCATGTGCCGATTATTTTCCGTCCCTTCAATGCCGGACTGGATTTCAGCCGCAAGATCTATTCCACGGTGGTCCGTTTCCTGGTCCGCCGGACGATCATCACGCTGATCCTGTTCGCGGGAGTCGGCGCACTGATCTATTTCCTCTTCAACAAAGTGGAAACCTCGTTCCTGCCGCAGGAAGACAAGGGCGTAATCTTCTGTAACGTGGAACTGCCCAGCGGCGCATCGCTGGCCCGTACCAATAAAGTGCTCGAAGACCTCGATAAGGCCGTGAAAAACATCCCGGGCATCCGGTCCATCATGCAGGTCTCCGGCATGAGTATGCTCACCGGCAACGGCGAGAACGTCGGCATGTGCATTCTCCAGCTGGAGCACTGGAACAAGCGCACGCCGCGCAAAGCGCCGGAAAAACAGCTGAACGTGATCATCGCCAATGTGCAGAAAGCCACCCGCGAAATCACCGATGCGAACATCATCTGCTTCGTGCCGCCCGCGATCATGGGTCTCGGCGTGGCCGGCGGCGCCTCGTTCCAGATCTGCGGTATCGGCGATGTCCCGGCCGAAGAACTGTCCATGATCGCCAAGAAATTCGCGATGGACATCACCATGATGCCGGAAAGCCGTTACGCCATGACCTCCTACAACGCCGATACGCCGCAGCTCTATCTGGATATCGACCGGGTCAAGGCGGAAACGCTGGGTGTGGACACCAGTTCGATCTATGCTTCACTCCAGAGCAAGCTCGCCTCGCTTTACATCAACGACTTCACCATGGTCGGCAAGAACTTCAAGGTCAAAATGCAGTCCACGCCGGAATACCGTGCCACGCTGGACAGCATCCGCGAGATCCAGGTGCGCAACCACGCCGGGGAAATGGTTCCGCTGACCTCGCTGGGCAAACTCCGCTACATGGTGGGGCCGCGGCAGATCATGCGGTTCAACAAGATGGTCTCCGCCGATATGAACGCACAGGCCGCGCCGGGCGTCAGCTCGCAGCGCCTCATGAACATCATCGAAAACCAGAAACTGCCGAAAAACTACCATATCGAATGGACCAACCTGAGTTATCAGGAAAAGGAAAATCAGGGACAGCTGCTCTTCCTGATGGTGCTGGCGCTGACCTTCGCCTATCTCTTCCTGGTGGGCCAGTATGAAAGCTGGACCATTCCGGTGCCCGTGATGCTGTCCGTGGCGTTCGCCGTTCTCGGCGCGGTGGTCGGACTGATGATCTGGGGCGAAACGCTCAGTATCTACGCCCAGCTCGGCGTGGTGATGCTGATCGGACTTTCCGCCAAGAATGCGATTCTGATGGTCGAATTCTCCAAGCAGGAACGCGAAGCCGGCAAGAGCATCTTCGATGCCGCCATGAACGGCCCCAACATGCGTTACCGCGCGGTGGTGATGACCGCCTGGAGCTTCCTGTCCGGCGTGTTCCCGCTGGTAGCCGCCACCGGTGCAGGATCCGCCAGCCGCCGGTCCATCGGCATCACCACCTTCTCCGGCATGGCCATGGCCACGCTGGTCGGGATCATGTTCACCCCGGCACTGTATGCCGCTTTCCAGCGCATCCGCGAATGGGTGAAAACCAAACTCCACTGGAAGAAGACGGTGTAACCGTCCAGTGCTGAAAAAGCCGAACGCCGTATTGCCTCCCAGCGAGACAATACGGCGTTTCCTTTAACGGGAAGTTCAGTCGTTCGCGATCAGCTTATGCAGCAGAACTCCTCCGCCGACTACGGCGGCTCCGGCGATAAAACCGATTGCCAGACCGGCAATGGCGTCTTCAGTGAAGATGTCGGACAAATCCGAACCGGAAACCACGCTGGTATCGTCCTCTTCGTCATCCTTTTCCTCCTCGTCTGCATCATCCGGATCGGATGCGGAAGCTGACTCCGATTCCGACTCTTCTTCGTCCGCGGCGTCATCCCGGGATTCGGATTTCTTCCCGGTCAGGGCGGCGAGAGCGTCTTCCAGTTTTTTCTTGAGTGCTTCATCGTTTCCGACGGCATCCAGCAGTTTTTTGATGGAGTTGATGGCTTCTTCAGCAGCGGCGGGTGTGGTGTTTTTGTTTTCGTCCATGATTCATTCCTCCTCATTGACCTGGCGTTCCTGCCAGTTGGTGTTTTTGGATTCTTTTTCCCCTTCGATGAACTTTTCCTTAAGATCATCCATATCAAGGGTCATATCGGATTCGAAATAAGCTTTGGCGGCTTTGCCGACGCCGTAGGTGATGCCCGCGGCAATGGGAATTTTCAGGAAAGGCAGGAAACTGGCGGCCAGCTTTCCGGCGATGGAACCGCCTGCAACGCCGGCGAGCATGGTCAGAATGCTCTTATCGACCGCGAACCCGTAAGCCGCCCCGATCCGGTAGATCATATAAGCCTCATTCGCCATCAGCGGAGCGACATCGGCCAGCGGCAGCGGGATCAGCGCAATGGCGGCAGCCCGGCCGGCGGCCCAGTTGATATATTCGTCCGCCTCGTCGCCCGCCTGCTTTTCCCAGCGGAGCCGCATGTTGCGGTAATAATCATTCCAGCGGCGGTTGAAGGCGGCCAGTTCCTCACCGGCGCCGGCAATCGCCTCGGAAGTCATCTGCTGCGCCCGGGCGAGCAGCTGTTTCAATCCGGTTTTGCGATGGCTGGAAACCATGACGATGCGGTCGGCGGGAAGCAGGTCCAGCAACTGGGTCATCATCGCTTCGGTCTGTTCCTTGCGAAGTGTTTCGGCTTTGGTGACGACCAGCAGGACTTTGCCGGAAAACTGCCGGATGAGCCGGGCATCGGCTGACTGGACCCGGGCGCCGGAACCGTCTACGCAATACCAGATGTTGTGAACGAGATTCTCGACCGTGCCGGATTCGAGGCGCTTGACCACTTCCCCCATGATGAAAGAGGAATACTGTTCCACGGTCTGACCGGGTTCCATGCCCTCGCAGTCGATGAAATTGGCAGCCGCGGTCTCGTACCCGTCGAACCCGCGGGTTGCGGCCTCGGCGTCGCTGATTGCTTCATCGGGCACGGTTCCGGCATGAGTGACCGCCTGGATGAGGCTGGTCTTGCCGGCCCCGGTTTTACCGCAAATCAGGATATTGGGTTTCATATTACTTCACCTCCGTCTGGTTTTTCTTGTATTCGGCATAGAATTTCTTGAACAGCTCGACATCGAACCCCAGATCGGGAGCCGGCCGACCCTCGATTTTGGCGATGGCGCT
>JAZUCR010000295.1:0-4088 GCA_045639225.1 Victivallales bacterium | reverse complement strand
TCGTCATACATGCAGGCGAAACTGTTCTGGTATTCGATCCGGGGACATTCGCCCATGCCGTTCAGGTCGGTGGAAAAGATATCGCCGAGGATATTACCGTAGAACGGGGAAGCAGGTCCGGAGGTATGGAACAGGATCTCCCACTCCTTCCGCATATACATGGCGTCGTAATCGATCCCGCCGATCACCTCATTGCCGAGGAACGATCCGCGTCTGGCGGCATAGGAAGCGAAGCCGTAATATTCCAGACCGAAAATCAGGCGCAGGGAAAATTCCGGCTGACCTTCCGCCATCAGCACGCGTGCTGTTTCAATGGCGGCGGCGACTCCGGCGGAATTGTCATTGCTCAACGGCTCGTAAAGATGCGCCAGAATCCAGAACTCCTCCTTGCGGCGGCCGGGCACGAGCGCGGTCACCAGATCGACCGTGGTCTCGAACCGCCGGGCATCGGATTCGATTTTCGCCGTGACGCCGCCGACCCCGAGATCCAGCGCTTTGCGGAGACGCGCTCCCATATTCGGCGTGATCGAAAACGCGATGAACGGCCGGTCGTCCGCGGTTGCATGCCAGTTGTGGAGTTCGGTGAACGCATTGCACCATTGAATTCCGTCTGGCTCATCGTCGGCATTCATCGCAAAATCGCTGATCAGTCCGCGTGCACCGAGATCGAGCATCGTTACGAGCGCCTGACGGAATCCCGGTCCCATGCCAGGCGGGGTCATCACCAGCGCGTCCGAAGCATCCGCCTGCGCCAGCGCCTGCTTGTAAGTCAGAATCCGGACGATCTCCCCGCCCGGAGCGGTGCCGACCGAACCTTTGATCAGATGGAACGGATGTTCCTGAAAATCCGCCGCCACGAGTCCGGGCTTGAGACCCGGTCCGCTCAGGATGGTCAGTTTCCCCGTCGTCGCTTCCCAGCCCAGCGGCATGATCTTGTCCTGATACGCTGTTTTTCCGTCCGCGGGATATTCGATGATCTCGGCATTGGGAATGCCGTTTTCCTTCAGGATCTCCATAGTCTTCTTTGCCGCCGCGCGGTAACAGGAAAAGGTCTGTCCGTGTTCCAGCTGATAAAGCGCGGCCATGTTGCCGTAAAGACGGTCCGCATCCAGCTGACTGCGCAAGTGTTGGTAGAGTTCTCTCATTGCTTTCCTCCTGCCCGGCTTGCCGGGTCGATGATTTGATATTGGTAATCTACGATCTGATGTCTTTCCGTATCGGGATTTTCGATGAATCGCACGATGGCCTGCTGCAGCTCCGAAAAATCCCGTTTCACATATTTGATCCGGCAGCGGTCATGGGGCAGTGACTGCGTCATGAGATCCAGCCCCGGATATTGTTCCCGGTCCAGCAGTTCACCGGAATCGAAACGGTCCGAATGGATATTGTGAGCAACCAGCAGCGTTCCGTCCGGCAGAGAATCAGCGATCTCCCCTGCCCCCGCCTCGAAATTCCGTCCTGCTTCCGCGATAGATGCGCCCTCGACCGGGATCAGGTCCAGCGGCAGGTGCCTCGCCGCGCAATATTGCTTCAGCTGTTCGAAAGCACGTTTTTCATATTGCCGCCCGCCCGGCAAGGTCCAGTAAGCCAGCGCCAGACGGGCATATTTTTTCCGGACCGCATAGCGGGCGGCCGAAAGCAGCAGATCGGCCGAATTCGGCGAGATCAGCCTCGCACCATCCGGCAGGATCCCGCTGTCCGGCAGTTCGCCGATAAAGATGACCGGATAAGGCAGTTTCAGGAACTTTTCCATTCGCTGTTCGTTCATGAAGCAATAAACCAGAGCCACATCGATGAACCCGAGATTTTCCAGCCGGGCCAGTTCATGGTCCAGACGCGTTTCCGACAACGCATCGGCGGAGGAGATCACCCGGCTGAAAAAGTCGAATTTGTGTTGTTTGCCGACTTGCAGGATCATCCGGTTGACGGTCTGATAGATCCCGTGTTCGCCGAGATGGTCGCCGAAAGCGAAGAACAGAATCTCCCGCGCGTTGTCGGCAAAGGAGCGGGATTTCACATAGACTTTTTTGCGTTCCTGCCGGACGAGGATATCTTTCTTTTCCAGAATATCGAGAGCGCGGAGGATGATCCGCTGGGAGACCTGGAATTCTTCGGCGAGTTTCCGGGTGCTGGGCAGCGGACTGTCCGGCGGATACACGCCGCGGTAGATCTGTTTTTCCAGCCGGGACGCCGCCCGCCCGGTCAAAGTCATGTTATCGTTTTTCCGCATCTGATGCAATCTGATTCATGGTTTACGGCAATATAAAGCCGTTCGAACCGGATTTCAAGTCCGTTAATAAAATTTCCAGTAAAATTCAGCGGACTTCGCTGCCGCGGAGGTTTTTTCCGTAAGTTACTGTTCCGCTGGATATTTTCTGATTGGGATCTCGGCGTTTTTCGTGTTTTTTTCTCATTTTCGGCGGTCTTTCTCTTGTAAAAGACCATACTTTAATATATATTAATTGGATTAAGAAATTAATTAAGAGTCAAGTTATACAAACTTTTCACACAGGAGGGTCGGAGAATGGGAAAAAATCAGAAAAACAAAATGTGTCACAGAGTCAGCAGTGAGTTTACCTTGATAGAGCTCCTCGTGGTGATTGCGATCATTGCGATCCTGGCAGGGATGCTGCTGCCGGCATTGAACCAGGCGAGAGTCTCGGCGAAAACCGCAGCCTGCACCGGCAATATCAAACAGGTCGGCGGCGCGATCATTCAGTATGGACTGGATAACAATGACGTCATCGTCCCCGCGAATCTTCGACCCAATGCGAACGCAGACGACGCGAAATACGACCGTCGCGGCTTTTCCCACCCCGGATTGATCAACAACTGTCCGTATGTCTGGTTCATCCTGCCGCAGCTGGGAATCAACACTTGGGACCTCCCCTCCAACGGGGATTACCGGTTTGTCCGGATCGACAAGAAATATGCCAACGGGATCATGCAGTGTCCCGGCATCAGCGAACAGCCTTACGTGATCAACGATCAGGGCAAACTGATGAGCTACCGCTATATCCGGACAATTTCCTACGGAATGCCGGTCTTCATCGGCGGCGGACCGGACTATTACAGCACGGGCTCGAACGTCAAAAAAATCCCGTCGAAATTCAGCAAACTCAAACTTCCCGGCTCCCGTGCGCTGCTGGTCGATTCGGCGAACAGCACCGATGCGGGGAAATATGTCGACAATTCCGCCCTGAAAACGCAGGGCGAATTCATCGTTGCCAGTCCGTATAACAACTACTGGTATATCGCCACCCGCAGACACGGCGGCAAAGCCAATACCGTTTTTGCCGACGGCCATGTGGAAGGCGTCACCCGCGGCGTCATCAATGCCGAACTGGACAAGACCTATGAAAAAGGGATCATGTTCTGGGCGGGCGGATATTGAGATCATCATACCAAAAGCATAAGGAGATATGAAAGAAATGAAAAAAACGATTCTGACCACCGCAGCCGTGCTGATGGGACTTGCCGCAGCCGCGGTCGATCTTACCGGGACCTGGGCATTCAATCCCTGGAAAGGCTATAAGCCGCTCCCGAAGATGGAGAAAGAAGACGGGACGATCCACGTATATGATGTTAAAGGCGAATACGGATTCGGACTGAAATCGAAGAAAAAAATACCGGTCAAAGCCGGCGACCGCGTCAAATTCACCGCCATGGTCAAAGGCAAGGGAAAAATGTTTTTCCAGCTGCAGGATTTCGACGTCAATGGCAAATGGATCACCGTAGCGCCCGGAGCCGCCCGGACCCAGATCCCGGCCGACTGGAAAGAGATCACCCTCTCGGTCAAGGTTGAAAACCACAAGGACCGGGTCACCGGTTTCAGCATCCCGACCATCGGAGCGGGCAAAGGCAGCGAACTGTATTTCAAAAACAGCCGCGCCGAAGTGGAGACCAGCGAATATGCGGGAGATTACCGTTTCCCGCGTCACTGGACGGTTTTCGCGCCGGTCCCGAAAGATTTCGAAGCGCCGCTCGACCGGATTCCCGCCGAAATCAGCGGTGTCAAAGGCAAATCCGTTCCGCTGGACAACAACCTGATCATCCTGGCACCGTTCTTCCCGGAGCGGAAGATCCGC
>JAZUCR010000294.1:0-2825 GCA_045639225.1 Victivallales bacterium | reverse complement strand
CAAGACAAAATGAGGATTTTTGAAGTTATGAACAATATGGAGTTTACTTCCTCCACTCCGCAAAGGCTCTTACCCTCTCACCAACGCGCTTTTGCCTGTTCAAAAGTAACCGCCCAGCCTGGTACATCTTGAAGACGGGATGATCACGTGTTATATTGGTCTCATTTCGACCTCAACGGAAAATCGGAAGGAGACCGACATGCAAAGACACAGCAGAGAATATTGGAAAGAACAACTCCGAGAATACTGGGGTAGCGGCTTCACAGTTTCGGAGTACAGCGAACTAATCGGACAGCCACACATGACCGTCATGCGTTGGATTCGGAAACTTCGCTCCGAACATGAATCCAGTGAAATCATCGAGCCGGAACAGGAATGCCCTGTCCGAATGATAGAGGTTGTTCCGAAGCAAATCGAGGAAGATGCGGAAGCCCGCTCCCGGGACAGCGGAGTCCAGCTTCGCATTGGCGACATGGAGATCAGCCTGACAAGCGGATACGACCGCGAAGTCCTTCGCAGCGTTCTGGAAATGCTGAGGTGATCCCATGATGAGCCCAGAGCAGTCGGGGCGGGAACGGATATTTATCTGTGAGCGAGCAGTGAATTTGCGGAAGTCGTTTGACGGGCTGAGCGGCGTAGTGGAGGGCATCATGGGGGAGGATCCTGAAGCTGGCGACCTCTTTGTTTTCTTCAATCGGACACATAGACAGATCAAGGTTCTGCAATGGCAGTGCGACGGATTTGCAATCTGGATGAAACGATTGGAACAGGGAAGCTTCCATCTTCCCGAACCGAAAGGGGATCGCGCGAAGATTGAGGTCAACGCCCGTGAGTTTGCTGCGATTTTGAACGGAATCAAGCCGGAGAAATATTACAAACGCTATTTTCGAAAGAAAAACTGATTTTTCTCGAATCTTTAAACAATAAAATCAACCTCGTGAGCGTTATCTGAGCGAAAGGAAACCATCAAACCAGTTACCAGTCTAAAACACGTCATGAGCCCTGCGGAAACAAACATAATGGCCTCGTTAACGAGGGAGAACAAAGAGCTTTCTGCGGAAAATGAAAGACTGAAGTTGGAGAACGCGTGGTTGCGACGCAAACTGTTTGGGGTATCCAGTGAACGTTTGCTTCCAGAGAAAGATGAAACACCGTTTCTTGATGGTTTAGCTCCGCATGCATCTGCTCCTGAACCGGAGAAAGAGGTTCAAACCGTTGCAGCACATGAGCGGAAGAAAGCGCAGCCATTCGAATATGAGGTTATTCCTGCCGATGCCCCGGTCAAAGAAATCATCATAACAGATCCGGAATGCGAAAAGAAGGGGCTGAAGCCTTTCGGCTTTATTGAATCCGAACGCGTAGCCGTTCAACGTTCCTTGCTTGTTCTGCGATACAAGCGCATGAAGTATAATGACCCGGACAGAGGTTTGGTTGTCGGACCGGCGCCTGGAGATTTCTTCGACACTCCGAGTGGAAAGACGAAATACGACGCCAGTTTCCTTGCAAAGGTCGTTTCCGACAAATGCGAATTCAGTATCCCGTTGGAACGTCAGGCCAAGATGCTTGCATCATCGGGATTTCATATTGCCCCATCCACGCTCGGGTATATTGTTTCGATGACAGTATCCTCGACCTTGAAGATTCTCTATGAGCGAATGGTCTCGTTAATCCGGCATTGCGAAATTCTTCATGCGGACGAAACACATATCAAGCTCGTCGAAAAAGGCCGAAAAAAATGCAGGCAGGCTTATTTCTGGTGTCAAATGGCTGGTGTCGGACCGCCGATGGTCACGTTCCATTTTGCCCCAACACGATCCAAAGATGTTGCTGAACTTCTACTCGGCAATTATTCCGGAACCATCATCAGAGATTCTTATGTCGGCTACAGCGGCCTTGCTTGCGAGGCAGCCTGTTGCTGGGCGCATGTCCGTCGCAAATTTTTCGATGCGCGAGAGGCCGGCTATCTTCATGCGGAAGAATTTTTGAAATTGATTGGCAATCTCTACAGAATCGAGCAGGTGGCGAAAACACGGGCCGAAGAGAAAAATACCGAGGCTGCCCTCTTTCAGGAGCGCAGAGTCGCACGCCGTGAATCCCGTATCATCGTGAAGGCGTTTTTTGACCGATGCAGACAAGTCGCCGAAATGGAACGTCCATCGTCCCCTGTGCTGAAGGCGATCAACTATGCCTTGAATATCGAAGAAAATCTGGAAAAGTTCCTGGATAATCCCAAGCTCAATATCGACAATAATCCGGCGGAACGAGCGATTCGAGGGATTGCCATCATGAGGAAGAACTGTCTGTTCGCGGGAAGCGAAACTGGCGGCCAGAATCTCGCAATCATCCTTTCGTTTGTCGAAACCTGCCGGGCAAACAAAATCTCGTTCCGTGTCTGGCTTGAGGATGTCCTCCGCCGATTCTCCTCTACTCCCGCGAAAGAGATTGACTCGCTCCTTCCTCAAAACTGGAAGCCTGTCGCTTCTCCGCTGGATTAATTCCACCCAGTCTGCCGTTTTTCCAAAAAACGAAAATAGAGCCTCTATCCACAACCTCGACCTGTATTACACTGGGGGGTTACCATTGAAACAGGCTTTTTTCAAGCCCCGCATCTTAAAATGTGCGCAATTTTCTGCACGTTACCCGGCGACTATTTCATTCCCGCCACGGAGAGCGGTCCCTTCGCGGAAATGATTGAGGCCATCACCGAGAAGATCCGGGAGGCTGCAGCCGTCTGGATGAACGTGACCGCGTTCGATGCGCTCCGCACCGATTTCATCGCGAAGCTGGATGGGGTGCTGACGAACCACCTTCACGAGGAAAAGGAG
>JAZUCR010000293.1:0-11073 GCA_045639225.1 Victivallales bacterium | reverse complement strand
TAAAAACAAATTGGAGATGTTATGGAAGGAATGAGACTGAAGCCAGTACGGCGTCATTCACGAAGTTTTTTTCCCGGCGTCGGCGGAATGGCTTTTGCAGCAGGCGGCAGGGGAAATGCCGAAATACCGCTTGAAAGTTCTGGAAAAATGAAAGCGATCATAAAAATTCAACAGTTTTGCAGTCTTTTCCACCGAATACCGCTGGATCGAAAGCAGTTCTCTGGCTTTATCCATTTTCAGCCGCAGGAAATATTCATAAGGCGCAACTCCGGTCTCTTTTTTAAATTTGGCCTGAATATTGGAACGGGAGGTTCCGATGATCTCAGCCAGCCGGTCCAGATCAGGCCGTCCGAACAGCTGTTCCTCCAGATAAATACGGGTATGATTTACCAGGGAGGAATAGGCTTCTTTCTTTTTGCCACGGTTCTTGATTTTCCAAACCAGCTGCAGCAGGAGCTGGGAAGAAACCTCATCGCGATGCGGCAGGAACTGGTTATGCTGATGGATGACCTGGTCAAAGATCACATCCGCAGATTCTACTTCATGAAAAAGATAAATGTCCGAAAGCTTGAACAGCCGCATGACCGTATCGAACCAGGGTCCATAGATGACAATAAATTTTTTTCGCCATCTTCTGGAGGTATCGGACTCCTGCCGGACCGTAGAATCGGCGGGGACATAAAAAATATCGCCTTTCCGAACCCGGAAAGTAGTCCCGTTCAGGATGAAAAAACCTTCCCCGCTGACAATATAATGGATCAGGGTGAACGGAAAATTTTCGAACAGATAAGATTGCTGATCGCCCTGGGTGTCACTGGCATTTATCAGGTAAAAAGGCTGTTCCTCCGTTGACCAGGGGAGAATCCCGCGGTTGCGGTAAAGATTCCAAATCGGGGCGTCTTTGACCAGTGCCATTATGATAATCTCCTGTTTTTATAATATTTTACATGAATTTTATAAAAAAGTCAATAGCTGTTTTGAAAAAAATGGATTATAATTATGTAGAGAAAATAGTTTTTTTCAGAAAAGGACAGAATCCGTGAAAAAATTTGCAGTCCGCGGTTTTAATTTGTGCGAAAGTATCCTGCGTCATACCCCTGATCAGCTGCGCACGTTCATCCGCCGGATGAAAAGTCTCGGCATGAACACGCTGATCGTTCATTATGAATACGGCTGGAAGCGATATCACGACCTGATTCTGGAAGAATGCCGCGCGGCAGAAATTGAGGTCACGCTGATGACTTTCGGGATCCGTTCGATTTTGTCCGGCGCCGACTGGAAAGCGGAGTGGTTTGCCAAAGACGAAACGGGCAGGCCATTTCTGAATGAACTCGAATGCGAAACCCAGCCCTGCGGAGCGGTTCCGGAACTGAAAGCAGCATTTGAATCCGGTCTCAAATGCTGGGTGAAGGGACTGCCGCCCGAAGTCAAGACGATCCACCTGAGAGCCGCGGACGGATATCTGTACTGCCGATGCGAAAAATGCCGTCAAATTCCTGCCAGGGAACAATGGTATCCTTACTTCCAAGTTTTCGTCGATACCGTCCGCGAACTCCGCCCGGATCTGAAAGTGGAAGGCGATGTTTACAATCTGAGATACAATTTGCCGCAGAATCAGGAGGCATATCTAAGGTCCGGCCGGATCATGTTCGACACTTTTCTGCGCCATACGTATTTCCCGCTGGGCAGCTGCGGGGATCGGCTCCATGCCTGCAATCTGAAATATTTAGCTGAGACTCCTTTGCCGGATGCCCGCACGCCCAACGAATATCTGCTGCGCCGTCTTGAGGATTGGAACCGGAATTTTCCCGGACGGGTCTATATCCATGAAAACGCCATGAAGCAATCTCTGCTGGGCAATTTTCAGTATGCCACGCTGACTTATTTGAAAGATCTGGAAACTTACCGGAGGCTTGGTCTCGAAGGGGTTTGCTATGAGGCATTCGAACCGGGATATTCCGCTTTTGCCGAAATGTTTGAGGTCCTGTCCCGGGCATTGGACGGCGAAGGTCCGCGCTATGAACCAAACGAACTGGACATGATCCTCCCCTCGACCGATCATGATGTTTTCTGCAACGACCTGAACTTTCCTCTGGAAAAATATATTGCCGATCCTTACCGTCTGAAACAAGCCCGGCTGTTCCGCAGAACGATCATGGATTATAATTTGCAGGTGTTCCGCGAATATGCCGAATTCAGCCTTGAACATGAGGATGACATGGATTTTATATATATCATCTTCTGTCTGGCAAAAACGGGATTGCGCCGGAATTTATTCCGTTTCAGTGGACTTTCGGAGTCGGCCGAAGCGATGCTCAGACACCGAAAACTCTGGGATTTTATGGAAAAAATACCGTTCCCGGAAGATCCAAGGCAATTCTGCAGAAAACTGGTCATCGAAATCTTGAACAAGGCGGAACCTTAAGCGGACCGGCCGGCATGCCTGATTCGCAGAAACGATCCAGATAAAACGACCATAAATAAAAACCGGAGAAATGAAAATGAAGCTTTCACAAAAGGCGGAGTCGGTGAAACCGAGCAGGAAAAAACTATGGCTCTCATTCTGCCTCCTGACCGGAATGGCGGTCAGCGGGCAGAGCCAGGGGGAATTATTCAAAGTTGATTTTGACAACTACAATGTCACTGCCGGTTTTGCCAAAGGCTCTCCGGTTTCGGACAGCTTTACCAATCCGGACCTGCAGCTGAGGATGTTCCCCGGCGCCGGCGACGGCAGAAAGAACGGCATCTGTCTGGAAAATTCCGAACACCTGAGCTATCCTCTCAAAGATAATCTGAATGCCAAACAGGGGACGGTCAGCCTGTGGGTCAGTCCGCGGAACTGGAAGATCAGCGATAATGGTCCGCAGGTTTTCTTCTGCGGCAGCTATTGGGGAAAAGATGAACATTTCTCTTTCCTGATCTACAAAAATTCCGACCATCGGATCACGTTCTATTACAATTACCAGCTGCCGGGCATGAAAAAAGGCAAAACGCTGCTGGCCGCGGCCAGTGTGGAGGAGAAAGTCTGGCACAAAAATTCCTGGCATAAACTGGATGCGGTCTGGAACAGCAAAGGGCTCATGTTGTATATCGACGGCAAGATCGCAGCCGAAAGAAAAATCCGTCCCGATGAAAATTTTGTTATGCCGGATTTTCAGAAGGGACATATCATGCTGGGCTCAAAATTCAAATGGAAAAATATGAATCTGTCCGCCTTGACCGGATATGATGATCTGGTCATTTATTCCCGCTGCCTTTCCAATCGGGAGATCCGCGAAGGATATGAAAAATATTACCCGGACCGGGGTGGCAAAGAGCAGAAAAACGCCCGGATCCCCGTGGTCACTATTCCGGCACTGGAAAAGCAGATCACCCTGGACGGAGTAATCGGTGCGGACGAATGGTCCGATGCCGCAAAAATCGCGGTGGACCGGCTGTTCTACAAAAGCGAAAACCGGAAAGTCTCAAAATCCGCCTGGGCATGGCTTAAATATGACCGGAACAATCTCTATGTCGCCATGCTTTCTGATCGTCCGGCAGCCAAAGCCGCAGCGACCGTTCGGGATTCACAAGCATGGAAGGATGACTGTTTCGAAATTCATGTCACTCCTCAGAACGGCAGTCTGATCTATCAGTATGTTCTCAATTCCCGGAATGCGGTTTTTGACATGACCATGACAAAATCGGGCGAATCCGGGGACAGCAAATGGAACGGAACCGCCAGAACCGCGGTTTCCGCAAACCGCCATAACTGGAGCGCCGAATGGATCATTCCGCTCAAAGATTCGGGAATCAAAGCAGGAGACCCGGTCCAGCTCAATTTCGCCTATTTGAATTGCGAAAAAGGGAACAATCAGTATTCCTGGTCATGGGCACTTCCCGGACATCCGTTTGGATCTCCGGCTTGTTCGGGTAAGGTCTTATGGGGAAACCCCGGCAGCGGAATCCGGCTGGAAAGTTTCGGCGATGTTCCGCGCGGCCGCCTGTCGTTTCTGATCAATGCGGTCAATCCGCAGAAACATCCCGAAATCGTCACCACCGCGCTTCTACAGACCGATGGAACAGTCTCACCTGTCCAATCAGGAAACATCACGGGAACTCCCTGGAGCCATACACTTCCCGTCGGCAAACACCATCTGCAGTGGGAATCCAAAGCAGGGAAAGCGGTCATTGCCTCCGGATATCATGTTTTCGAGATCGATAAGCCGCTGGAACTTTCTTTCGAATGCCACGGCGAAAAGCATTATGCCGATGTCACGGTCAATATCAACAACGCCGGCGAAAAAGTCTTGGGTCAGCTCTACCGGTCCGGCATTGACGGGGAAATCGCGCTGATCAATTCCGGTCATGCGGTCATCGTCCGGCAGGAATTCCACCTCCGGAACAATGCGGTGAAAACCATTCGCCTGGCGTTGCCGAAAGACCTGAAAACCGGAGTGTATCAGCTGCAGGCCGAACTGAAGACCCCGGAAAAACTTTCAGGCTCGTCCGAATTCAGGATGCCCGATATGACCCCATACCGGCTCAAAGTCGGAGTGGACAATACCGTTCCGACACCATGGACCAAAGTGACTCCCGCCGGTCCTGGGAAATGGCAGGTGCTTGACCGGATCTTCACCTTCGGCAAAGGACCTCTGCCGGTTTCCATCCTCAGCGGGGGAAACGAAATGTTCGCAGTGCCCCCGGCTTATCGGATAGTCACAGAAAACGGGATCCAGGATATCCGCTGGGAAACCTTCAAAACCGGCGCTGATTCCGGCGACCATGTCGAGTTTTCGGGAACGGGGAAAAGTGCCGGGATGCGGTTCAGCTGGACTGGTGAACTCTGGTTTGACGGCACCTATAAATGGCGGATGGAATATGCCCCGGTCAACCAACCGGTCAAGATCCGCTCTTTCAATCTGGGCTGGACTATGCCGGCCGAATTCTCGAAATATGTGCTGCATCCGCTGTTCGCGCCCTGGAAAAAAGACGGAGTGATCCGCCTCAAATGGGCAACGGCGCCGGAAGAAAACACCATGTGCCATATCCTCGGTGTCCGCAAAGGCATCTCCTGGTGGAATGAATCCGATGCGAACTGGGCCAACCGGAAAGATGAAAAACAGATCACGATCCGGAAAGATGCTTCCGGCAAAGCGAAAATCGATATTGCCATGATATCAGTTCCGGTGACGCTCGAGAAAACCGCCTGGTACACGATGACCCTCACCGCCACGCCGCAGCGGCCTCTGGCGAAAGCCGCCCGGAATTACGAATTTTACGGGAAAGACAGTGAACTGGGCTGGCGCCGGGAAGAAAGGACCATATCCGGGAACTGTCATATTCCCCTGGACAAGAAAAAATTCCGGAAAGCCCTGCAGGCGGCCGTCAAACGGGGAACCGGGATCATTCTCTATACTTGTCCGTTTTACCTGGATTCCTGGGAAGATCACCACGCATTTTTCTTCCACGACTGGAAAAAGAGCCCACTGCTGATGTGGGGGACGAGGAACTACGCGAACGGCGATGAACCGATCATGGCCGAATCGGTATGTTCCGGTTCCAACATGTTCGATATTTATGCTTGGCGCGAGGAGCAGCTTTTCAAGGAATATCCCGACCTGGCCGGTGTCTATTTCGACTGCTGCCATTGTCCCGAATGCATCAACGAAGCTCACGGCTGCGGCGGGATCGACGCGTTCGGGAAAAAGTATTCCACCAATACTGCCTGGATGCTGCGCAAGAACCTGCTCCGCAGTCTGAAGATCCACCGTAAATATAACCGCACCATGATCCTGCATGGCCATAACAAGTTCAACCCGATCGCGCACGGATTCGGCGACTTCTGGTGGCCCGGCGAGGAATATACCACCTACCCGGACAATATGAGCCCGGTCTTCATCTATTGCGATCTTCCGGATGAATGGCTGCAGGCCGCCTACAATTCAGGGGTCCGGGGCTGCGGAGTAATCATCCTGCCGGAAAATGAACGCTCGCTCCACTACGTGAAGAATATCCGGGCGAAAATCGACCAGGACGGCGGAATGGAACTCGCCACCTGGGCACACATGACGCCGTTCCTCCTGCACGACACCAATCTCTGCTGGGTCTACCTGAAGCGAAAAGATCTGATCCGGAAATGGTGGAAGATCAAATCCTCGATCAGGATCGATCAGGCAGATTTCGTCGGATACTGGTTTAAAAAAGTTCTGACAACTTCCGAGCCCAGGGTCTACGCCAGTTGGTACCGGTGGGACAATAATTCTTCCGCGCCCTATTCCAGGGTCATCATCATCGGAAATCTGAACCGCACCGCGAAGACATTCAAGCTGAACATCGACCGCAAAGCTTTCGGAATTGAAAGAAAAAAAGTCCTTTTCATTGATCTGTGGAACAACCGTCCGGTGACGGAACAGCAGCTGCAGAATCTGTCTCTTGATGCAGCTCATTTCATGGTTCTCGGAGTTAAGGAAATTTAAACGGTCTGATCAAAGAAACGATCTGTTATGAAAGATAAGGAGGACATTGAGAAATGAACAAACAGTCACTTGAAATTAATCGAAACGGCCGCAATGGACAATCGAGAGAAAGCCGGATGACGGAAAACCGAATTCACAGGAGGAACTGCACAGCGGACATTATGCCGTCCGGCAAAGAACCGGCAGTCAGGATTTTCACTCTGGTGGAACTCCTCGTGGTGATCGCGATCATCGCGATTCTGGCAGGAATGCTGCTGCCGGCTTTGAACTCGGCCAGGGAAAAAGCGCGTTCCATTTCCTGCGCCAGCAATCAGAAACAGATCGGCGGAATGTTTGCCCTTTACCTCTCCGACAATCAGGATTACTGCATGCCCACCACGGAGGGGATCCTTTCCGGAGTCGATTACGGCGGCGGAACATTCTGGCCGATCATGATGGATCTGCAGTATAAATTCCGCGGTAAGGCCTTTATCTGTCCGACCGCTTCCGGATATTATGACATCTGGGGAAAATGGGGCAAGGATGTGCGCAACAATGTCTCCGTGGCAGTGAATCCAGAAAGTCTTTCCGCCACCTCCATTTCGCATTATGTCAGTTACGCCTACAGTTTCGGTTTCGGCGGGTTGTACAATATCGGAATCCAGAAGGGATATAAAATGCCTCTGCGCATCAGTCAGGGGAAAAAATTCTCATCCAAAATCATGCTCATGGATGGCCGGGAGAAAACCCGCGAAACCGCCCGGGGCGGCGGCGGATACTTCCTTCTCGGACGAGGCGGAAATACCCAGGTTTACGGCAGGGATTTTCTGCTCTACGCGGCCGCTCCCCACAGTTCTTCCGGCGGACTGATCTCCCCTTCGGGAAGATTCAACCTGCTGATGGGGGATTTCCATATGGAAAACTGGTCTTTCAAAGAAACCACGCTGACCGTGGCAACCGCATTTCAGCATTGCGACCCGACAAGAGACTGATTTGTTTTCCCATCTGAAAAGTAACGGTTATGACTGACTCATTTGGTTCAGCATGTTCCGGATCAGTTCCGGATTGTCCGCGAAATAGAGATGTACGTAACTGCCGAACACTTTTCCCTGCATGCCGCCGCATTCGGACTGGTGGCCGTGCGCATCGGAACACTGCCAGAGATACGGACCCGGCGGCGGTTCGATCAGCGAGGAATAATGGAACTCATGACCGCGACCCTTACCCCACGGACCGTTTACTTCCCGATAACCCAGCGAGGCCAGTTTGCGGTTCATCCGGGCCCGGCCCGGCAGCAGACACAGTCCGGGCAGCGTTTCGCCGGCGAAATTTTCCAGACTGTCCAGCAGATAAAGATAGCCGCCGCATTCGCCGTAGACAAAATGATTTTCCGCGAATCCGCGGATGGATTCCATCATCGACTCATTCGCATTGAGATCCTGCATATACAGTTCGGGATAGCCGCCGCCCAGATAGATGCCGTCGAGATGTTCCGGCAAGGCCGGATCATGCCTGGGTGAAAACGGCACGATCTCCACGCCGTGCTGCCGCAGGGCAGCCAGATTCGCCTCGTAATAAAAACAGAAGGCTTCGTCGCGCGCCACGCCAAGACGCAGGCTCGCCGGCGGTTCCTTTTCAGCCGGCAGACAGGGGATCTCGCCCGTAGTCAGAGTCAGCAGCTGATTCAGATTGACCGTTCTTTCGACTTCATCTGCGAGATCGTTCAGCCAGTATTCATCCAGTCTGCCGACGGCGAGTCCGAGATGCCGCTCGGGCAGGATCAGGTGTTCATCGCGGATCAGATATCCCAGCAGCGGGGGGAGCGATGCACTGGCCAATGCCTTCTTCAGGATTTCCGCATGACGGATCGATCCGACTTTATTGGCCAGCACGCCGATGATATTTACTTCGGGATGCCATTCCGAAAAACCTTTCACGAGAGGAGCAATGGAGCCGCCGATCCCCTGCGCATTGACCGTCAGGATCACCGGCAGGGAAAGTTTCGCGGCCAGTTCGGCACAGGACGCATCCAGCCGGTCCGGATAAATGCCGTCGAACAACCCCATCACACCTTCGACTACGGCGGCGTCACAGTCCCGGGTCCGGCGGTAAAATTCCGGTTCCGAATGCAGATAGGCATCCAGATTCCAGGAAGCGGTGCCCGCGGCCTGTCGGTGAAACAGCGGATCGATGTAATCGGGTCCGCATTTGAACGGAACCACGTTCAGCCCGCGCTGTTTCAGCGCCCGCAGGATCCCAAGCGTCAAGGTGGTTTTGCCGCTGCCGGAATTGGCCCCGGCAATCATGAAACGAGGAATTGATTTATTTTCCGACACCATATTTCTCCCGATAGCCGCGCAGACAGAACATTCTGCCGTTGGCGATTCTGGTTTGACTGTTTCCGATCAGCACCAGAGTAGTCATCTGGACCTCTTCGAACGGGAACTGATCGAGGGTAAAAAACTGAACAGACTGTCCTTCGCGCCAGGCGTCGCGAACGAGCGCGCCGGGCAGCTGGGGACCGCCGTATTTCCGGAACACTTCCACCGCATATTCGAGCAGGACATGCCGTTTGCGGCTCTTCGGATTGTAGAGCGCCGCGGGCAGATCCAGCTGAGCGATCGCATCGAGACGCTTGCGGATCACCGCTTCCGGCGTCATCAGCTCGGAAAGACTCAGCACCGCGAAATCGTTCATCAGCGGCGCCCCGGCAAGGGCGGCGCAGGACAATGCCGCGGTAATGCCTGGCACTACTTCGATTTCGATTGCGGAAAAACGTTCTTCCTGGGCCAGCTCCATCAGCAGTCCGGCCATGCCGTAAACACCCGCATCGCCGGATGAGACCACCGCTACGGTCTCGCCGGCCAGCACGGCTTCCATCGCCCGCGTGCACCGTTCGACTTCCTGTCCCATGCCACCGGGAATGATCTTTTTCCCCGCAATCAGCGGCGCGATCTGTTCGAGATACAGCTTGTAACCGGCCACGGCAGTGCACATCCGCAATACCTTTTCCGCCTGCGGAGTCAGCAGTTCCATGGAACCGGGACCGATCCCGACCGCATAAACCTTAGCTGTCATGATCCCCTCCCGCAATGGCTGCCGTCACATCTTCGCAGCGTTGTTTTTCCACATAAAGCCGGGCGTTGGTGCCCGCGGCCAGCAGGGCAGACGCCTCGGAAACCGACCGGATCCCGAGGTTCCGCTGCGCCGCTTCGGACGGATTCGGCACCTCGACCGCATTCAGCTGTTCCGCCGGAAAAAACCGCAGCGGCAAATTCATTTTCCGTGCGAACTCCAGCAGTCCGGTTTCCTCCTGTTTCACATCCGCGGAAGCGACCGCATTCAGATCTTCCGGGAAAAATCCGTTTTCTTCCAAAACCCGGTTCACCACCTCATGGATCCTTTCGGCCGTGATCCCTTTCCGGCAGCCGATCCCGAGCACGAAACGAGGCTGACGCATACGCAGTTCCAGCCCGCCGGTCCGGACCACGATGAGACCGTCCGTGCGTTCTTTGCAGAGAGTCACCGCGGGACATCCGGATAATTCCGCCCGGAACAGCCGGACCGGCATTTCGACTTCCACCGGTTCGCCGTTGACGACCGCGGCAGCGACCCCGGTCAGGGTTTCAGGCGTTTCGATCACGCAATGATGCTCTTCGGCAAACACATCGAACGCAGGCAGGTCCTGCACATCGCTGGCAGTGGTGATGACGGCGTGTCCGCCGGTGATCCGGGCGACATCGTGCGCCAGCGCATTGCCGCCGCCGATATGACCGGAAAGCAGACTGACCGCATAACTGCCTTTTTCATCGCAGACAACCACGGCAGGATCGCGTTTCTTGTCCTCGCAGAGTTTTCCGATATGCCGAACTACGATACCCGCCGCCATGACGAATACAAAAGCATCGAAATCCCGCCAGCTCGAATCCAGGGTCTCCCCGAATTTACCAGAGGCAAATGTCCGGGTATGCAGATCCGGCACGGCATCCGCGAATTTTTCCGGAACGAAAAGCACCGGATCGGACAATCCCGAGGCGATTTCGGCCGCTTTCAGGCTGGCCTGACGCGTCAAAGCAAAAACCGCCGTGCGGCCCCGGAATTTATGATGCCGGTAGCCGGTGGCGAATTCCGAATCGTAAAGTTTGGACAGTGCGCCGTCTTTGCGCAGGACATCCCCGATCACGATCATGGACTGCCGTTTGATGCCGGCCTGGGCGACTTTCGCGGCAATGTCAGCAATAGTTCCTCGCACGATGAGCTCATTCTCCCAGCTGGCACGGTAAACTACCGCGGCGGCGGTATCGGGGGACCGGCCCGCGTCCAGCAGTTTCCGGCAGAGTTTGTCCATATCCGATACACTCAGGAAAATACAGAGCGTACTGCCGTGCGCCGCCAGCAGTTCGAGCGATTCTTTTTCCGGCACGGGCGTCCGGCCCGCATCCCGCGTCAGAATCACCGTCTGGGAAATATCCGGCATGGTCAGTTCGGTCTGCAGCGCCGCGGCGGCGGCGAAAACACTGCTCACGCCGGGAATTACAGTATAGGGGATCCCCGCCTTGTCCAGGTAGGCGCACAGCAGTTTGGACTGGGTGGCCTTGCCGGAGCCGTCGGTTCCCTCAAATACAATCAGTTTTCC
>JAZUCR010000292.1:0-6947 GCA_045639225.1 Victivallales bacterium | reverse complement strand
GCCGTCGCAGGTGGCACAGGCGGAAACGCCTTTGCTGAGGAATTTCTTTTCGGCGTCGAGACCGAGCCAGCGCGGAGAGGCGCCGGTGGCGATGATCAGGGCCTGGCATTCGAGTTCCCGGCCGCCTTCGAGCGTCAGTTTCTGGGGGCCGCCGGGCTGGAGCCGGACCTGTTCCACTTTTTCGTTTTCGATCCGGGCACCGAATTTTTCCGCCTGCTGCTGGAATTTGAACATGAGTTCATAGCCGTTGACTGCTTCCGGGAAGCCGGGATAATTTTCCACATCGCTGGTTTGGGTGAGCAGGCCGCCGGGGAGGGGACCGGCGATGACGAGGGGATTCAGATTCGCGCGTGCCGCATACAATGCCGCGGTCATGCCTGCGGCGCCGCAGCCGATGATGATCAGTTTTTCCATTTTTCTATTCCTTTCATTGTCAGAATATTTACCTTTCGACCCATTTAATATTGCACGTGTTCCGCCAGTCGGCAAGTCTTTTCCGAAAGAAAACAGGAAAAAAACTTTTGCGAGCTTTATTTTCCTGCTTTATGGATTATATTACAGAATGTAGCGAGGTATTCCGATTATGTTGGGTCTGCTGAAATCAATTTGGAAGTATTCCACCAGGCGGGAGCGGCTCTTCTTTTATCTGCTGCTCCTGCTGATGTTTGCCGCGGCGAATCTGGAGCTGCTGGGCATCGGATTGCTGCTGCCGGTGGTTGCCCTGCTGACCAACCCTGTACTGATCCATCAGAATTATTTTCTGGAGAAGATTTACCAGTTTTTGAATCCGTCGTCGACCAAATCATTTCTGCTGCTGCTCTGCGGGCTGATCGTATCGGTTTTTCTGTTGAAAAATCTCTTTTTGATGTTTATGACCTGGTTCCAGACCCGGCTGATTTACCGGAAATCCGGACAGATGGCCGATTTGCTGTTCAAAACTTACGTGTCTGCGCCGTATGCGCGATATCTGGATTGGAATACTGCCGAGCTGCTGGCGAAACTTTCCGTGGTCCGGGCAGAATATCATGCCGTAGTGAATTCGCTGCTGCTTCTGCTGACGGAACTGCTGAATGTGATCATGATTTTTGTGATGTTTTTCTTTTTTGTGCCGTTCATGACTATGCTGCTTCTGGCGATTTCCTTCGGGGTTTCCCTGCTGATTTATTTTCCCCTGCGGAAGTTCAATAGCCGCCTGGGACAGAAATACTACAGCCATCTTGCCAACCTGAGCCGGAATGATCTTCAAACCTTCAACGGGATCAAGGAGATCCGGATCCTGGGCTCGGAACAGATGTTTATCGACCGCAGCCATGAAGAACTGGCGGCGATGAATCTCCAATTTAGTCTGATGAATCTCTGTTCCCAGATGCCTCGTTTTCTGCTGGAAGTCGCCATGGTGACCGGCGGCATGATCCTGCTTGCGTTGTATCTGCTCACTGACACGGCCAGCACGTCCATCATCCTGAAACTTTCCCTGATCGGTGCCGGCATTGTCCGGCTGATGCCTGCTTTGTCGCGTATCCAATATAATTTTGCCACGATGCGGCAGCATGCCTTTTCCCTGGATTCCGTCTACTGCGATCTGACCGGCATTCCTGCGGAAGAAGTGTCAGACCAGGCGGCTCCCATCACATTCGAGCGGGAACTGGAGATCGATCACCTGTCATTCCGCTATAAACAATCTCCGCGGAAGATTTTTGATGACTATTCCCTGAAAATCCCGGTCAACAGTTCAGTTGCGTTCATCGGACGCACCGGCTGCGGCAAAACCACTCTTGCCGACCTGATCGCCGGGCTGCTGATGCCGGATTCCGGCCGGATCCTTGCCGACGGCCGGGATATCCGCGAAAATCTCCGCTCCTGGCGGTCTCAGATCGGTTATGTTTCTCAGTCTATTTATATATTGGATGATACGATCCTGGCCAATGTGACCTTGGGCGTTGCTCCTGATCAGATCGATCTGGAACAGGTGAAAACTGTGCTCAAAATGGCTCAGCTGGACGAATTTATCGCCAGTCTTCCTGAGGGCCTGAATACAATCGTGGGCGAGCGCGGCGCCAGATTGTCCGGCGGTCAGCGTCAGCGCATCGGCATTGCACGCGCACTGTATCACCGGCCCCGTGTCCTGATCCTGGATGAAGCCACCAGCGCGCTGGATAATGAAACGGAAAAGGCTTTTATCGATGCGATCGATGTGCTTCAGGGAAAGTTGACCATGTTCATCATCGCCCACCGGCTGACGACCGTTCAAGGCTGTTCCATGCTTGTTGACATATCGAAATTGAGGGAAAATCCGGAAAAAACATAAAAAATTAAATTATTTCCTAAATAATATAAAATAAAAAATTGTTTAGGACGTTATATGGGATGAGTGGTCAATAGAACGACCTGAATAAATCAAACCGAAAAAAGGAGGTTGTTATGAGAAGAAACATTCTGATTGCAGGAATCGCTGCGGGATTTCTGATCACCGGTTCGGCGACCGGTCTGATCGCAGGACCGCCGCCGCCCGATCATCACCACCACCATCATCATGACGGGGGGTCCAGCGGTGTCCGTCTGGCGACCGATATCGTGAATCTGGTCCGCGCCGTGGTGGAGCCGCGGCCAGTGGTGGTTGCCCCTGCCCCTGCACCTGCACCCCTGGTGGTTGCCCCTGCACCGGCCCCGGCTCCCGTGGTGGTTGCCCCTGCGCCGGCCCCGGCTCCCGTGGTGGTCGCCCCTGCGCCGGCCCCGGCTCCCGTGGTGGTTGCCCCGACGACGTATGAATACCGGTATTACAACGGTGTCAACGTGGTCTATTACGACGGCTGGTACTGGTATAATAATGCATGGGTCTGGGGTCGCCGCGGTGCTCCCCCGCCGCCGCCGCGCTGGTATCCCCGTCCCGGCTATCGTCCGGGTCCGCCTCCGCCCCATCATCACGGCGGCTATCGCCCGGCTCCCGGACCGCGTCCGGCTCCCCCGTCCCATCACGGACGGCACCGCTGAGCTGAATTGAACAGCAAGTTCAACCCGCTTCGGACAGGATATACCCCCGCTCCGAAGCGGGTTTTCTGAGTCGAAGCGCTGCTGAGCAGCGGTATTGCCGTATATCGTCACAGCAATACCCATACAAAATATTTTTTTCGGAGGAATCTGGTATGAATCGGAAATTCGAACTCTTTCTGCTGACTGCTTTTCTGAGTGCGTCCGTAGTATTTTCTCTGCTGAGCGCCAGCGGCTGCTCGACCGCTGTGCCCGCAGCGCAGACCGCTGTTCAGCCGGCCGGGAAAATCATCAGAACCGGACTGTATGTCGACCGCGGCAGCGCGGGCAGCGGCGTGGTCAGGCTGGCCAGAATCCTCGAATTTTCGCCGGAACTGGAACTGACCCTGCTGACCGGGCAGGACTTGCGCGACGGCAAACTCAAAGACCTGGACCTGCTCGTTATTCCCGGCGGGGACAGCTCTCAGCAATACGAATCGATGCAGGAAAGCGGTGCCGAGGCGGTGCGCCAGTTCGTCGCTGCGGGCGGTTCCTACTACGGCGTCTGCGCCGGTTTCCATTGTGCACTGTATAAACCCAAACGGATCGGTCTGCTGCCGTTCACTCATCTGAAAGGCGGCTACGGACTCCGCGCACCGCTGGTGATCGACATTTCGGAAAAAGGCAGGAAACTGCTGGACCTGCCTCAAAAACGCTATACCGTGACCTATTCCGAGGGGCCGGTTGCGGTCCCGTGCAAACAGCCCGGCACCGGCTGGGGCGAACAGCTGGGCGTTTACGTCAATTCCGTCAGTTCTCTGAATCGGCCGAAATTCAACTTCTCCGGCACGCCGTCCATCATTCACGGAGAATACGGCAAAGGCAAGGTCATCGCCACCAGTTTTCATCCAGAATACCGGGCGGACACTCACCCGATCGCCTTCGGCTGCATCGGTGCCGTGACCGGAGTCAAGCCGAAACCGGTTTATCCCGTCAAATGCTGGCGGCCGATCCGTGTCTGGTTCAACACCAACTCGCTGTCCCCGAGAAAAATCCGGCAGGCGCTCGATCTCGAACATCAGACCGATATCGACGTCAATTACGACCTGTTTTCCGCCGGTGTGCAGGATCATGTCGACGTGATGATCATCACGGACGGCACGGCAAAATTCATGGCGTCGTTCATGAAGAAAAATCAGGCTCTGCTGGTCGAATTCATGGATCGCGGCGGCAAAGTCATCGTGACGGGCGCCGCAGCCAAATCCGCTCCGAAACATAAGAATCTGACCGAATTTCCAGTAACGGCTTCTCTTCCGGAAGCGGTCCGCAAGGTCTGCCTCTGACGAAGACCCGCCCGGTCAGACGTTTGCGTCCGCACGGAAACGGTATTTTCCCCGATTTTCACCCGGGCCGGTGTGCCGCGGAAACTCGGGCGCACCGGTGTCGCTGGATCGGTTTGTCTGAAATTGGTGTTTGCACAAATTTATAAAATATAATTTATTGATAATCAATATATTATATTGCATGAACAATATTTTGTGCAAAAAATTTGCATTTCGTTCCGGGTTATAATATATTTAGAATAGAAACAAGGAGCAGACGATGGCGGGCAAAGTGACAGGATCCGATATTGCGAAACTGGCGCATGTGAGCAGTTCGACCGTATCGCGCGCGCTCGATCCTCGGAGTTCCTGGCGGATCTCGGCCGAGAAACGGAAGCGGATCCTGGCTTTGTGCGAGGAGCACGGGTATTCCCTCGCCGGTCGCAAAAGCAAACCTTGTCCGAAGACTTTCAAGGTCGGTCTGTTGCTCGGTTTCATGGATGCGGATCTGAAGAATATCAGTTTCATGATCCGCCAGCTTTGCGACCATCTGCAGGCGAGCGGGTATGCGCTGACTTTGATCCGGGTCGATTTTTCATCTTCGGAAATGAGCCGTCATGTCCGGCGCATCATCCGTTCCGGTATTGCCGATATCTATATCGTTGGGGAATATCTGCTGCAGGGGCAGACCCCGGAACTCCTGCATAAGGTCAGTTCCCGGGTGATCTGTTTTTATACCACCATGACGGGCGGAAAATATCTGAAACATTATCCGTGGATATCCTCCATCGGCTATGATTACGAAGCCGCTTTCATGAGTGCAGTTGAGCAGCTGCCGGAAAATCTGCTTGCCGATCTGGTTTTTTTCGGAAAAAACAATGAACCTTCTGCCGATAAAATCCATCTGCTGAGAAAATGTTTCCGGCAGAAGGGAAAAAACAAATTCCGTTTTCTTAAAATTCTGTTCGGCTCCGGGGGACGGGTAACGCTGCCTTCCTGGGGCTACCGGATCGGGCGGCGGGCCGTGCGGGAGAAAATCGACAGTCTGCTGGGGCATAAATTATTCTGGTGCGCCGGCCGTCCTTCGGCTGAAGCGTTGTGCGATGAACTGTCCGACCAAGGTCTGGTCTGCGGCCGGGATTTCGAGATCGTGACCTTCCAGTCCTGCAGTGAACTGCTCCGGAATTATGAGCCGGCCGATGACGATTTCAATTTTCTGATCACGAATCCGGATGAATTTGCCTGGCGGCTGAGTGAACTGGCTCTGGCTTTGGTCGACGATCCTTCTCCCCGCCATATATCCATACCCGTCGGTTTTCAATTGTCCCGCTCTCTGGCGGAACGGTCCGACCGAAAGAGAAAGGATGAACGCAGATGAAGAATGTCAGGGATTTCGGTGCGGCCGGTGACGGTTCGACCTCCGATACGGCAGCGATCCAGCGGGCAATAGACGCCGGCGGCGAAGTGGTTTTTCCCCCGGGGATCTATAAAAGCGGCACGCTGTATCTGCGCAGTCATACCGGCTTGCGGTTCGAACCCGGGGCGACTCTGCTTTCCGGCGGAGACGAGGAACAGTGGAATGCCCCAGATTTTTGTCCGCAGAACCGGACCAGTCAGCTGGAAAAGAACAACGGACGTCATCTGATCGTTGCTTACCAGTGCGAAGACGTCTCCATTCAGGGCGGCACGATCGACGGCTGTTATTCGCATTGGCTGAAAGAGATCAATACCGAAAATCAATTTTTCAAGCTGGAGCCCAGAAACGGGCAGCTGCTGTTTTTCTGTGAATGCCGGAATATCCGGGTGCGCGACTGCAATTTGCGGAACGGTTCCTACTGGCATTGCTTCATGCACGGCTGCGAAGAGATTACGATCTCCGGTCTGCACATCCACGGCGATCCCAGAGTCCTGTGCAATGACGGGATCGACCTGGACTGCTGCCGTTTCGCGACCATTTCCGACTGCGTCATCGAGACCGGCGACGATGCGATCGCCATCCGCGGCAACTGCAAGCCGCTCGGGGAGGGACTGCGTCCCACCGAATACATCACGGTGACGAACTGCGTGCTGAGCAGCGCCTTTGCCAATGGGGTCCGGCTCGGCGTAGGCAGCGGTCTGATTCGGAACTGCGTCTTTTCCTGTCTGATTATCCATCATTCCGATATTGGCATCGAAATCACCTCCAGCTACAGCAGGGATTCCGGAGTGGATATCGAACAGATCAGTTTTGAAAATATCCGCATGGAGGTCCTGCGTCCGTTCAAAATCTGCCTTTCGTCCGATCTGGTGCTGAAAACCGGGGGGATGGACGTTCGATCGCGGATCCGGGAGATCGATTTTCTGCATATCCGGGGCAGGGCGGAACTTTCCAGCGAGATTCTGGGCAACCGGAAAGGCGAGATCTCCGGTCTGCGCTTTACCGATGTGAGGCTGGATTATTACGGCAAAGGACCCGCGCCGTATCTGGATGAACATAACAACTGGTGCCGCGAATCGACAGCGTCGGCGTTTCAGATCCGGGATGTCCGGGGCGTTCTGTTCGACCGTCTCCGGATCAACTGGTGCGCCGAGCCGGATTTATGGCAGCATGAGGTCGAAGAGGAAAATTCAGCGGTGGAATACCGCAGCTGTGAGCTGGAAAAAGGTGTTGCCTCCAAT
>JAZUCR010000291.1:0-5533 GCA_045639225.1 Victivallales bacterium | reverse complement strand
AGAGGCCATGCCGAAATCGTCGGCAGTGAAAAATACCAGGTCGGCAAGAACGGCCTGACCGTCAGCTGTGCGGCGAGTTTCGATCCCCACACCCGGCTCGGGCAGGATCTGTTCTGGAAAGCCGGCAGCTGGATGCTTTCCCGTTTCGACAACGGCTCGATGAATGCTTATCTCCACGACGGGAAAAATTATGTTTCCCGCACCGATGCAGGCAAAGCCGCCGACCCGGGCACCTGGAAATATTACACGCTGGTCATCAAACCGGTCACTCTGCCGGACGAAGGCAAATCCGGATACGCCATTGAAATCTATATCAACGGCGAACTGGAAGCCCGCACGGAAAACTTCGGCTACCGGCTCAATGAACCTGCAGCCCCGGTCACACTCGGACGCGGAGCCGCGGGCGATGTCTGGAATATGCGCGGGAAAATCGCCTGTTTCAGTCTGGACGACCGGGCGTTGACGCAGGATGAGATCATTAAAAGAATGCAGAAATGCAAGCTGATCAAAGCCGGCGGCAATCAGCTCAAGCCGATTGAAAAACCGCTGCTTCAGGCACTGGACGCCCTGCCCCGGAGTCTGCCGGAACGGCAATGGATCACCGGAGCCGTCCGCCGGGCGGCGGCAAACGGAGCGGATCAGAAAAAACTGACCCTGGCAGTCCGGACAGCAGCCGGAATCCCCGCGAAAACGCTTGAAGATTTTGCGAAAAAATGGAATGCCGCCCAAAATACCGTCGTATTGATCGTCGGCAAACGCGCCGCTTTGTTTTACGTGGTCCGGAGTTCCGGAACGGCGTTCCCGCTCTGCGGCATGCTGGACCGGAAAAGCGGACGCGAAGTCTTCGGCATCCGAACCATGGATTTCCAGCTGAAAACCACCGTCGGCAAAAAGAAAAGCGGTTATTCGGCGGCCCGGTCCAAATGGGATAAATCCGTTTCCGTTTCCGGAAACAGCGTCGTCATGACGTTCAAAAACCAGGCGGCACGGGTCACGCTGACCCAGAAATTCGACGGCAATGCCCGGCTGGAAAGTCATATCCGGGTGAAAATGACCGATCCGAAACAGCGGCTGCATGAAGTGGTCTTCCCCGATACCGTGTTTGCCGCTCTGAAACAGGGAACCGACCGGATGTTCTATCCTTATATGGACGGGGTGATCGCGGAAAACCCGACCGTCCGGAACCATCCCCGGATCCGCCAGAACATGTATTATCCGCGGTCCTATCTTTCGATGCAGTTCGGGGCGTATTACGATGAAAAGAGCGGCATCTACTTCGCCTTCGAGGACCCGGATGCGGAAATCAAGCAGTATTACGCCCAGGGACGCCGCGGCGACCTGGTCGCGGTATGGACCGGGTTCGCTCCGTGGAAAGCGGGCAGCACGGGCGGCAACAGTTACGACATGAGCGGAACTTCCGTGATCGAACTCTACGACGGCGACTGGTATGAAGCCTCCCGGATCTACCGGAGATTCCTTGCGGCCAAAGCGAAATGGTGGATCAGGGATCTGCCGAGGAAAGACACCCCGGCATGGTACCGGAACCTGCCAGGCTGGGTCCAGGTCGAATACAACCGTCCGGAAATCGTATTCAGGAAGACCCCGAAAGAGCTCGCGGCCGAACTCAAAGCCTTCCGCGATTATCTCGAACTGCCGTTCGGGATCCATCTTTACAACTGGGACGATCCGCGCAAAAACACCTGGCCGCACTTCCTGCCGCGGGACAGCATAGCCGGTTTCCTCGAAGACATGGAGGAAAAGCCGGATATTTACATCAAACCGTATATCGATTCCCGTCTCTGGGCAGTGAAGGACGGCGGCGCGGGTGAATATGATTACATGTTTTCCTCCCACGGGAAGAAATTTGCCGTCAAAAATCCGGACGGATCAATGAATTATGAACATTACCATTTCACCTCCATCCCGAATTCGAAAAAAATCCCGTTCGCGATCATGTGTCCGGGTGCGGTAGGCTGGCAGAGATTCATGGTCGGAATGGCAACCCGGGTGCTGGGTTACGGTTTTCCGGCATTGTATCACGATGAAATTGCGGCAGCGCGGCCCTACAACTGTTTCGACCCGAACCACGGCCATCTGATCAACGATCCGAAAGTCTGGGTTGCCGGACACCGCAAATTCATGTCGGAGATCCGCCGGAAAAATCCCGGCACCGGACATGACTGCGAAGACGGCGCCGAAGCGTTCATCGACATGCTGGACGGTCTCATGGTCTGGCGCTGGTACGGCCTCGATCCGGTTTTCATGTCGATCTACCACGGCCGGATCCAGTTCACCGGACGGCAATACAACTTCTCTTACTACAATCCGAAACACTACCGCCAGTTTTTCGTGAAAGCGGCGGTCCAGCTGACTGCGGCGGAACATATCGGCTGGTTCCCGATCTACAATCTGCGGCAGTATGACAACCACCGGCTCTTTGCCAAAAAGACCTTCCATCTGCGCAATATGCTGCTGGACTATTTCAACGACGGGGAAATGCTCCCGCCGCTGAATTACCGCAAACATCCCGGCTGGGGCAAATGCGACTGGGGCAGCCGTCACCGGGACAGCGGTCCGGAAGTCGTCACCAGCCGCATGATCGCCGGAGCGTTCAAGCGGAACAACGGCATTGCCGTGGTCATTCTGGTCAATCCTTACGGGGAAACGGTTTCATTTGAGCCTGATCTGCGCCGTTATAAAATGAAAACCGCTGCCGTCTGCGGAGAAAAAGGACATCTGGAAGGACCGGTTCTGAGCCTCCCTGCCGAATCCGCCGCAGTCATGATCCTGGCGGATGACCCGCAGGATCCGGCAGTCCGGAAAGAAGTCGCCCGGATTGAAAAATACATGCTCCGGATTGGTAAATTCACCCCGGGGTTGTCACCGGAAAATGCCGCGAAACTCAAGATGATAAAAACCGGAACTGCTTTCGATCCGCTGCAGTCGGTTCCGTTCGGAAAGGCAACTGTGATCGTCAATGCCAACCATTCGGCGGACGGTACTTTTGCAGGCTGGCTGAGGAAAAATCCGATGTTCGCATTCCAGCCGGTCAAAGCGGTCAAGGGCAAGTATAAATGCCGCATCCGCGTTTACGGCGTCACCGGGCAAGGTTCGGTCAAACTGCTGCAGGGCAATCGCGAACTGGCTGTGTTCAGAATTGCCGAAGGCATGGAAGAGACGGAAAGCCTGTCCGCTTTCAGTCTTCTTCCAGGAGAAGCGGTCATTTTCCGGGGAACCGGCGGCTGGCAGGGAAAAATGCTCGACTGGCAGCTGATCCCGGCCGGCAAACGTCAGCTGTAATATCCAGCTCCGCAGAATTTTTCACTGGAATTTCTCGGATTTGGCACAATATATGCTGTACTTTGGCACAATTTATACTTGTCAATTCACAAGATATGTTATATGATATTACAGTTTATCAAAAACTCACAATGCTCAGAAAACAACAGAAGGGAACCAGATCATGAACAAGTTTTCATCTCTCATCTCTCTGTCCTCCATAGCTCGAAGAGCGGCGGAGGATCATCTCTCATCATTCCAGCGCAAGCGGAGCTTTACGCTGATAGAGCTCCTCGTGGTGATTGCCATCATTGCAATTCTGGCGGGAATGCTGCTGCCGGCCCTGGCCAAGGCGAAACAGAAAGCACAGGAAATCTCCTGCACGTCCATGCTGAAACAAGTCGGGACAGGCTGCCTGCAATATGCTTTGGACAACAACGACATAGTCATGCCGGCGGAACTTCCCTGGGAAGGTTCCAAAACAGGCGCCGGCTACACCTCGAATGACCTGTGGTGCTACATTTCCAAAGACAATCCGGAACGCTGGCTGGCGCCCTACATAAAAACGAAAAAAGACTACTGCAATGTCGGAGCAGTCAATTCGACAATCTGCTGTCCCGTCTTCAGCGGGCTGACCGCGGCGGAACGCGGTAACGGATGGGGGTATGTCATGAACTCGAAATTCAATGCCAGGGACAAGAATCAGTTAAAAATCGCCGGTATTTTCAAAATGTCCCGGCTGCGTTTTGCCAGCTCATTGCTCAACATCACCGAGGGCTGCGACTATTGGAAAACCCGGGCGTCGGATATCTGGGCAACGACATCGGGATTTTCCAAACTGCAGTTCCGGCACAACCGGGCGGTCAATGTTCTTTATGTTGACGGTCATGTCAACAGCCGGCAAATGTCCGGATTTCCCACTGTTTCGAGCGGCAGATTCTGGGCTCCGGAACCGACCAGCAACTGAGCAGACCAGCCATGAAAAAAATCATTTTCCTGCTCATGGCAGGTTGGACCTGTCTGCATGCAGCCGACATCTGCTACCCGGAAAACATGGCAGATCAGGCCATTAAATTCGCGGCTCAGGATATGGCCCGGTGTCTGAGCGAGGTCAGCGGAGAAAAATACGGTGTCCGGCCCGGCGGGAAAGCCACGCGCGGAGACATTGTCCTGAATACCGATCCCCGGCTGAAAGAACAGGAATGGAACCTGAAAAATAAAGACGGGATCCTGGTCATCTCCGGCAGTTCGAGCCCGGGGATCGTTTACGGGATCTATTCCTTTCTGGAGAAATACGCCTCCTGTCTCTGGCCGGCGCCCGATACGGAGATCCTGCCGAAGCAGCCGGGCTGGAAACTGCCGCAGGTCGATGAAAGTGGCCGGCCGGCTTTTCTGCGCCGCGAAATGTATGTCGGACCCGACTTGATGGACCCGGTCTGGCGGCTCCGGAACAAGGAAAACAACCGGGCCGCATTTTCGGTCAATTTCCGGGTGGGGAAACCGAAGGACTGCCATACTTTCGACGTCTATGTCCAGGCGGTCAAGGATCCCGGCCTGTTCGGGGTCACGCCGCGCGGGGGAAAATGCCATACGCTGTGCATGACCAATCCGAAAGTGAGGGAACTGATTCTGGCGCAGCTGATCGAATTTATAGAAACGGACCGGAAAAAAGCCGCCGGCAATCCCGCTTACATGTTCCCGAAAATTTATGATATCAGCCAGCCCGACGGTCCCAGCGGCGCCGAATGCTGGTGCGAAAACTGCCGCAAGCTGGCGGAGGAAGAAGGTTCTTACGCCGGACCGAACCTTGCATTCGTCAATTATCTGGCCAATGCTGTCAAAGCAAAATATCCGGACATTCTGCTGCAGACTTTCGCCTATTCCTACACGATGAAACCGCCGAAGACGATCAAGGCCGCAGACAACGTGATGATCCGGTTCTGCGATGCGAAGCTTTTCAAGCCGCTGGTGCCCGGCACCCAGAACGGCCGCGACCTCGAAATCTGGGGCAGACACGCCGCCAACAAAGCAATCTGGTCCTACTGGCGGATCTATGGCGGCAATCTTTACCCGTTTGTCCGTCCGCGCAAAGACATTTCCGAAGAATTGCGCTTCTGCAAAAAAGAAGGCGTCATTTCCTACTTTGCGGAGAACGAGGAACCCCTGTCCCGCAGTTTTGCCATGCAGCAGCACTGGCTGGCGCTCAAGCTGCTCGACGATCCGAACCGGGACATCTTCAAGCTGAACGAACAAT
>JAZUCR010000290.1:0-3022 GCA_045639225.1 Victivallales bacterium | reverse complement strand
TCACGCCGAGGGGCTTTTTTCGTCTCCTCGCAATTGCGTCCCAGACGGCGAACGCCAGATGGACGGCGTCCACGGACGCTGAAGATCGAAGCCCAGTCACGCCACGTTGCTGATCGTCATTTCCTGCTCCTCGAAGGGGTGTTTATTAGACACCCCCGTATCGCAACGATTCCTGATGGCAAAAATAACCTTGCCGAGGGTTTCCACTCCAAGATTCTGCGGGATATATGCGCCTGTCTTGCGGATGCTCGTCAGAACTTCGTGCGAAACCCGGCGTTTGAACGACTATGCCTCCGGCTTGCGGCGGCCGAGGATGAGCGAGTACAGCCCGCCTCGCTGACAATGCTCATTTCCTGCTCGCCGGAGGGGGGTGTCCATAGTGTGGACTCCCCTCTCGTCATCATCCAGCAAACCGACGCTGCGTTGGCTGTCGCGGATTTCCAGGACACCGTACATGTCTTTCGCCACAGGCCATGGTCTACGCCCATTTCCTGATTGTCCCCCCACAAGGGTGCTCATATTGAGAGCATCCTTTTCAGTCTCATCCAAAATACGAGGAGCGGATTTAGCACCCCTGATTTTATCGTTTCTGTCTTCATCACATTTTCATCGGTTAACATTACCGCCTGCCCGGAATTTCCAAGTGTCATAAATAATCCGGAATTTTTTTGCTGTCTGCCGACTCTCTTTTGAGACCTGCCGCAGCCCCAGGGTATCGCACACAATTCCCCGACGGTTGTCAGGGGGGTAACGTTTCGTTATACCCTTGTGGTTGTTCAGGGGGTAGCGTTTCACGTCTCCTTTGTAACGCCCGAAAAGGCGCTCCCCGCCATCGCGCGTTACGGGCGTAATCGGGTCACACGCACAAGTCGGGTGTGACAGGGCGTTTGCGGTTTTTATCGTCTGCAAGCAAGTCTGCTTAACTGATCGAGTCCTTCCGGCGGGCTTGCCATTTTCCTTTTTCAGGGAGGACCCGTCGCGTTTGAGAATATATAAAGTCTTTTTACCCCATTTTTGACCCCTCCGATGACAATCGCAGTTTATGATACCCAGAAATGCATTTTCGTCATTACCCATTTTCTCCGTCAATCTCCCGTCACTTCTCTGCCGGAGCAGTTCGATCCACGGCTGACCAATGTTGCTTTTCCGTTTCCCGCACGGCGTGAAGCCACGAGTCGCCGGGCGTGTAATTCTCCATGATCCTGTCGAGGGCGTAACGCCAGCAGGGGAGAAATGCTTTTTCAACGAGAATCACGATGGAATCCCTGTCGGGGAAGAACTTCCCTCGGGCGAAAAGCGCTGCGCTGCTCATCAGACACGGAAAGAATCGTCCTCTCCGCGGGATGCTGTTGAACAGATCCAAGACCTATTCCTCAACACCGGCATGGTCGGCAAGTGAATCGAACAGCCGGTCCGCGAGGTCGATCTGATGATTGTATCTCACACCGAAACTCCAATACCCGGACGGAGTCCGGTGCAGATACACGGTCATTACTGGTGATTCGGGGCCGATATCCGCCAGCGGATACCGCAAAATTTCTCTTCTTTTCATGTTTCCTCCAGTTTCAAAATGACGGGCGGTCCGTTGTTGACGCAATTGACTTCTTTCCACGCGCGTAGTCACGCACAAAAAGAGGGGCTGACCTCAACCCCCGAAAAAAAGGTCCGAAAAACGCGAGAGGGTAGTCAATATAGTCAAATAGAGTAGGAGAGAGATTTTTTGATGGTAAAATACTCTACTTACAACTTTTTTAATTGACTTTTTCCCCTGTCAATTTGGCATCAATTGATTTTTCCGGAATGCTTCATTGACTTTTCCGGATCAATCTTGCCGGACGCGGTCGGCAAATAGTAAATCATGCCCTTGCGCCACGATGTCTGGACCAGTCTCTTCTGCTTTTCGAGGCTCTCGATGACAGCTTTCAGCACATTGGGCGGGAGATGGGAAGTCTTCCGGTTGAACTTCCAGCCGGGCATCGGGGTGGAAAGTCCGTTTTTACGATGCCACTGCCGCATCACCTCCATCACGGACTCGGAGACCTTCTCGAAATCCGTCCGGAAGTAATGCCGTTCCGTCAGGAAGAACTTGTTGCGGATCTCCCACCAGATGAATCTTTCCGCCCAGCGGATGGCTTCTGCGGTGATAACGGTGTTCTCCGGCCGTTCCGCGATGGAACAGGCATAGATGAGCGCATACCGCAGAGCGATTTCGCAGGCTCGGTTCCAGACTGACTTCTGCCATTCGGGAACCTCATTCCTCCGGGCCTTTTCGGACTCGTCCTCCTGTTTCTCATACAGTTCTTTTGCGAGCTTCTCGGCGTCGGCGGTATAGGGTACGGGCAGAGCCCGGAAATCGATGTTTCCGCTTCCGGGCGGGATGAACTGCGCCCAGCGACGCGCTTTTTCGATGATCTCAGGATCGATGACCGGCTCGACGGGCAAGGTCCCCCGCATTGACGCTTCGGCGATCATGACATTCAGCCGGGCGTACATGCCGTCGTTGAGAAATCGCTCGTTGAGATGTTCGAAGAATCCGGCCGGGGTCGTGGTGGCGTAAATCGTCAGATGCGGGAAATAGATTTTCTGTCCCGGCTTTCCCGCCTTCACCCTCGTTTTCAGATTCTTGTGGGCGTTGGTGTACAGTTTCAGCAGATATTCCATTGTGGTGTCTTTTCCTTCTTTCTTTTCCTTCAGCATATCGTGTAGAGTGGAATAGAACTCGTCGCACTGCCAGAGAAGCGCCGGTTTGACGGCCAGCATATCTTCGATACCTTCGCCGGAGGCGGCCTTGTCGAGCAGACCGTCGTCAAGCTGGACGGATTCCAGAATGAGCTGGTTGATGTCGCGCGGCCGTTCCTTTCCGCATCCGGACCCGGCAAGCGCCAGGATGTAGATATTCGGACGCAGTCCGGAGGGGCTTTTGACCTTCCGGGCGGCAAGATACGACATCAGGGCCAGTGCTCCGGAGAGCGCCAGAGGACGATTCGGCTTGCTGGCGTATTTGAGAGTCGCGTTCATGACA
>JAZUCR010000289.1:0-2281 GCA_045639225.1 Victivallales bacterium | reverse complement strand
CATATCGGCCAGCGAGGCATTGAAAGAACGCACAACGTCGCTTTTGCCGAGGTGAGCGAGTATGGAGCCCTGATTGGGCGGACCGAGCATTACAATGGCTTCGATTTTCCGGCATTCGACCTCCGACATCTTCGCCATCGCCGACCGTAGAAGAATCCCGCCCATGCTGTGAGTCAGGAAATACACCTTCCGGGTAATGTGTTCGCGCTTCAAAGTCCGGCGATACAGGTCGAGAAAAATCTGTGCATGCTCCTCGATATTCCGCTCGGCAGTGGGATAATCGTAATTGAATACGGTGAAATCAATGTCCGCCAGCGCATACGCGAGATGATCCATCGAAACTGCGCGGACTCCCCAGCCGTGGATCAGGAAGACCGCCTTGGGGCTTTGCGTATGGATGGCGTTTTCTGCCTCAATTCGACGGAACCGATAGCCCCGCTCAAAATAGTTGGCGACAATATCGGCGAGATCAGGCATCGGCCGGACTGCCCTGATTGCGCTCCCAGATCTTCTTCCCGGCTGCGGCGACCTTTTCCCGGAGCTCAAGCGGAGCGAGAACCTCGATCTTGCCGCTTTCTCCCAGCACCCAGCGGATGACGTCATGCTGGAAGGCCGGTTTCAGGGTAATGATCAGTGAGCCGTCGTCCTGACGCTCGATTTTGAACTTCTTCGATTTCTGATGCTCATACAGGTAAAAGGCAATGGACGCATCGCAATGCAGACGCACACCGTCGATCTTCGGATACTCGAAGAGGCCGTTGCGCCGGGTCGATTCCAGCAGTTTTTTGTCGGTTTCAAAGGTGTCGATGCCGAAAGCCGCGCTGGTGATCCGCTGGATGGCGTAACTTTTCACATCCTTTGTCCCGTATTCATATCCCTTGGCATACCAGATGCCGTGGTAGAAGGCGATGATGTGCGGTTCGAATTTCCGGCTGCTTTCCCCGCCGTTGGGCTTGTTGTAGGTGATCGCCACGACCTGATGAAGCCGCCAGCCGTCGAAAATCTTCTTGAAGATGACCGGATCGACCGTCGCCTTGATGCCGGTGGCGCACAGCAGCGATTCGATCATCGCCTCGTCGAAAAATTCGGACTTGTTTCCGGTCAGCACCTTTTCCACGGCGGTATTGACATCGGTCTTGATCGGCTCCGGAAGAATGTCGGAGGCGAGTTTCGTGCCGAGCAGGGTCATGCTCAGGATGTCATCGCTCATGATAGGCACGGAAAATTCCCAATCCGGGACCTTCAGGTAGTAGCCTCTCCGGGCCGCATCGTAGTCGATCGGCGCATGGTAGTCCTTCTGCAGCGTCTCAATGTCGCGCATGATGGTTCGTGTGCTGCAGGCACAGGCGAAATTCTCATCCACATCGGCGCGGCGCAGGAGTTTTGCGAAACTGGATGCATTGGGAAAATTGTTCTTCTTCATCTCCGCGACGAACTTCATCAGCCGCAGAGCCTGACGGCTTTGGACACTCATAAAAAACACCCCTTTCTCGGAGGTAAGACATTTTTGTTTCTCTACTATGCTTATTAATATATCCTCGTGCGAGCAGAAAATCAATCATGGTACGCCAAAATATTTTTTGTTTTTCTGGCGGAATAGATGTTGGTATGACATTTCACGGCGCAGGTCCCCGGCTATTGTATGCGCAGAACAGGAACGGAAGAAATTTTGAAAAAAATTACGGAAGACGATTTGGTATGACATCAGGTGGCGCATGTGATGTCGTACATTATGGGCAAACGAGCGACAAAAAGATGAAAAACACGCGAATAATCGAAATGTATGGCGAAATGCTACGGCAGTTGAAAAGCCGCCTCGACCAGGCGGACGGCATTTTCATGGAAATGTCGCAGAAGATTGTCGGCGGCATGGCGGGAGACCGCTTCAGCGAGGCGAACCGCGACGAACTGCAGACTCTGGACCGGAAATACTGCGCCATACTCGCCGATGTTCTGGAAGGGCTTTCGGCGGTTTATCACGGAAGGATTCAGATGTTTCCCGTTCCCGACCATGCCGGACTGATCGAGAAGATGGAGAAAAGGAACGCGCAGGCGGAAGAACTGGAACGGATCGTGGATGATTTGATGGAAGAAGCCGGTCTTGGTGGCCGGAAAGATAACAGACAGTCCAACAACATATGGAGGTCAATGATGGCGGACATGGATTTCAGATCCGAGTTTGAACGGAAATTCGAAGAAGCGGCGTCCTTCAGCAAACGCCCGAACATTCTGGTGGCAGGCTACACCGGATGCGGAAAAACCTCGCTGATCCGCACGATCC
>JAZUCR010000288.1:0-2011 GCA_045639225.1 Victivallales bacterium | reverse complement strand
GGAATCCGAAGGCGAGATTGTGCTGGGCGCCGAACTGTTCGTATTTGGGCGCGCGGTCGCCCACGAAAACCGCTTTCCCCGGGTCGGTCAGACAGGTAAGCCGTCTCGCCCACGCCCACCAGGAGGTCCCTTTGTTATACCAGGAGCCCGACAATCCGTAATTGATCGAATAATCGGTGTAGTTTTTGCGGGTGCTTTCATCGGAAGCGGCGGGGCAGAAAAAAGTCCCTTCGCGCATGGAAGTATCGTTGCTTTCCGACCAGCTGCCCACCGCGACTCCGTAATTGGAACCGCTGCCGCCCTTCTTCCCCGCCAGCAGACCGTACCAGACGGCCTTGCGGTCCGCATTGCCATCGGCCCACGAGGCAAAGCCCGGCACGATCCAGTCGTCGTTGTCGTCGCTGTACATCGCTCCGGCGGTGGCGATGGCTTTCAGATTGTTGGCGCAGGCGACCGCTCTGGCGCTCGCCCGGGCGCTGCTCAAGGCGGGGAGAAGCATCGCGGCGAGGATCGCGATGATCGCAATAACCACGAGGAGTTCTATAAGGGTGAAAGCACCCGTTTCCCGATTGACCGGTTTCCTGTTCAGACGGATACTTCTTTTACGATGATCTTTCATTTTTCAACTTTCCTTTCAGTTATCTCCGCTCTTCCGTTTTGCTTATAATTATATCTCGGAAATAGGGAATTGCCAATATCCATTCGTATCAAAATAGACTATAAAATCGTCTCAATTCAATGCAATAACGGCTTGAAAAATCAAATTTAAGCGTTAAATTATCCAAAAAAAGGAATTTCGCTTCATGAATTGGCTCAGTTATGAAATCGGGAAAATTCCCAGGACGGGAGACTTCCCGTTCCAGGTGCAGATGTTGTTTTTCTGCCAGAACTGGAAATTCACGAAAATGGCCGGACAAATGCCTGAGGATTTTTTCGAGATCAATATCCGCCTGAATTCGGAATACGAGATATGCCATGACATCATCAACGGCACGGAGCTCCATGAGCCGTTTCCGAATGCGGTCTGGAAACTGCCAGGAAGCCGCAGTATCCTGTTCGGCAACCAGCCCCGGGACACCATCGCCTTCGGCTATCATGCGAAAAAACTGGAGGAATTCAAGCATCTGGGAATTTACCCCCAAGCCTGCAAACCATTTGTCATGACAGAGAAAATCAATCAGCTTGTAACTGATTTCAAGAAATTATGTCATCTGTTGTATTCACCCGGAGTTATAGATCAGATCGACTGGATCTGTTTCCAGCTCTGTCGGGAAATCTTTTATGCAAATACGGAAAAAAGAGAAGTTCAAACAGAAAATGAACGGCTTAAAAACCTGTCGGTATGGTTTCAGTTGCATTTGAACGAAAAAATCAATATGGACGAAATTGCGCATTCGAACGGATATTCGAGAGCAACTTTTTTCCGGAAATGGAAAGAGATGTTTCAGCAGTCTCCGGCACAATATATTCTGAATCTGAAACTGGAGACCGCTGCCAAACTGTTGGCAGGAACTAATCTTCCAATCGATAAAATCATCAGCGAAATTCATTATTCTGGACCGACCGCCTTTTATAAAAGATTTGTTCATGAATACGGCATGACGCCCGACCAATACAGGAAAAACCAGCACAGTTAAAATCCGTCTGAATATCTTTCTTCGGAGGTTGAAAGATCGGCGTCATGTTTCCGGTTGAAATTGGGTAAGATTTGATATATATTGAATTACAGAACCATGTTCATGAACAAACAACCATCAAGTTGATATCTAAATAAAACGGCTGTAAAGCAAGACAGAACAAAGACCAATGAGTTTAGACCATTTGGTTTTCGACAGCGTGGATGGTTGCGGAAACATTATATATTACACTGGTGAAATAAGTTCACGATCAAATTGGCCCTGCCGGTCCTGATTTTTATTCTACTTTTTCCCCTTGCCCCGCAGATGATTACACGGGGATTGCCCGGAACCGTCCCGACTTGCCCCTTTCTCCGCGTCCGGGCTCGCCTTTC
>JAZUCR010000287.1:0-3164 GCA_045639225.1 Victivallales bacterium | reverse complement strand
TGACATCGATGATGTCATCCCGCGTCCGGCCCGGTTCCCCTTCCCGCGCATGCGGCATGACTTTCACGTTCAGACCGGCTTCCCGCAGCAGGGAGAGACACAGGTCGATTTTCTCCGGGGCATCGCCCGGCATGGACGGCGCCACGACAGCTATGGTTTTGATTTCCGGCGGGAACAGTCCTTCGAAACATTTCGGTGCCGTTTCGGAACCGGCTGACAGTTTTCCGATCATTTCTTTTTTCCTTTTCTGACGGTGGTGTCATCCAGTCCGGCATGGACGGCAGTTTTTCTGCCCGCGTTTTTCGTTTTCTTTTCCGCCTCGGGTTTGACCGTAGTCAGCAGCAGCGTGGCGTATGGCGGCAGCACAATCTCTTTTTTCAGGGCGAACGGCGCATTGTCATGTCTGCGGTCGATGATCCGGGCGGTGAAATCTTTCAGCTGCGCACCTTTCAAGTCCAGCGTCACGATGCGGCTTTCGGAATTGAAGTTGGTAATGAACAAGCCCTTATCGGTCCGGTTCCCCGCGGCGCAGGCGTAGATTTTTGCTCCGTCGGAATGCACTGCGAACGAGCCGCCGAGCTTATACAGCTGGTTCCACATGGCGAATGCGGAATAGGTCTGCGTGGTGCGCGTCCCGGGGAAATGATACAGCCCGCAATAGGCCCGCTGCGGATAGGCGTCGTAATACATGGCCTTGTCGATCGGCGAATCCTGCATCAGACAGAATGCGGCGCTGACGAACGACGCGCCTTCATTGTCCTTCATTTCCAGGAAACGACGATTCGGTTTTTTCGTGGTATAGTTCCATTCGTTGAAAATGTTTTCCACGCCGGTCAGCCCGAATTCCTTCAATTTGGAATCGACGTGCCGGGCATGGATGATGATCTCTTCCGGATCCCAGGTATAGAGATGCCATGAATAGAAATCCAGCGGACAGCGCGTTTTTTTCGCGGTCACGAACTTCAGGAATTCATCATACCAGGTGACGAAACTCTTGTAGAAATCCGTGCAGTTGGGCCGGTTCACGGCATAGAAGCCGCAGGAGGCATAGCCGCCGACTTTGATTTCCGGGAATTCCTTTTTCAGCCGGAGCGAGGTAATCCGGTACAATTCGAAATACTGTTCGCGGGAGCCGCTCCACATCGGCGGATTTTCCGGTTCGTTCCAGATTTCCCAGTATTTGATCCCGAACTTGAAGCCGTTGGCCCAGCCGCAGTTGTAATGACGCACCACGCCGGCGCAGATCTCCGCCCATTTTTTGAAATCCTTCGGCGGATGGTTGCGGTATGCTTTGATCCGGTAATTGTTTTCGATGGTCACGCCGAGACGGTAGAAGATCTGCGTCCCGGAGGCATGCAGCTGCGTCAGATAAGCATCGGTGAAGGCGAAATCGTAGGATTCGGGCTTCTTCGGATCGGCGTCGAAATCGGGGAAAATATTCGGGATGTCCACATAACGCGAACCGCCGTAAGCTCCGCCGGTGTCATGCAGACGGCAGAACGGGATCCCGGCTTCCCGGAAACCTTTCGGCGGTTCATACAGACTCATCGGACTGTTGTTGACGCCATGCAGAGGTTTGATCTTCTCTTTCAGTTTCCGGCTGAAATCGGCAGTGACAACGGCTTTTTTCATGATCTGGCCCATCCTTATATTATTAACGGGTTCTTTACAGTTGAATAATATACAGCGTTCCGCCGTTTTCGCAAGACGGGATTCCGCGAACAGGGAAATTTTTTCAACGCAAAAAGAAATCGGACAGTCCGGTCAGGGAAGAACGCGAACATGGGTAGGATGGGTATAATGGGCAGGATAGGAGAGAACGCGCTCCACGTGTAATGACGGACTGCCGATCCCGTGACTTTGCCCTCGCACTCCCGTCATCCGGAGCCCGGCCATGCCGGGGTTCCCATCACCCCCATCACACCCATCACACCCATTCGCCACCGTTCGCCGGAACATGTCTCATGCCGCGCCAGCGTAACCCTGCCACCCATGTTGACCGCTTGCAGCACGATAACTTTTTAGTTATATTTCTTTGCTTTTATCCTTGACAACAGCTGAAATCAATGCTATAGTTAACCCTCATTAATGTGTCACACACAACCAAACAAATATTCACAGGAGGGACAAGATGGGCAGGATCGATTGGCTTATCGTCATTATTCCCACGGCGTTCGTAATGGGGCTGGGGATGTATTCGAGGAAGTATGTGCACGGCGTGGCGGATTTTCTTTCCGCGGGACGCTGCGCGGGCCGGTATGTGCTCAGTATGGGCGACGTGGCCAGCGCATTGGCGGTCACGGGTCTGATCGCCTACGTGGAAGTGCATTACAAAACCGGGTTCGCCGTGGCCTTCTGGAACAGTCTGATCTCCCCGCTGGGGATCGCGCTGGGGCTGTACGGCTACTGCACTTACCGCTTCCGTGAAACCCGGGCGATGAGTCTGGGGCAGTTCCTGGAAATGCGCTACAACCGCAAATTCCGTATTTTCGCTTCGGCGCTGCGCTCGATCTCCGAAATGCTCGCCAATATGATCATGCCGGCCATCGCCGCCCGTTTCTTCATTTATTTCCTTGATCTGCCGCATAAATTCGAGATATTCGGGGTCACGGTCCCGAGTTTCATGCTGATCATTATCATCTGTCTGATCCTGGCGATCTCCCTGATCTGCTTCGGCGGCACCCTTTCCATGCTGATCGCCGATTCGGTCCAGGGAATGGTGCTCTTCCCGCTGATGGTGGTGTTCGTGGTGTTCATCCTGTGGAAATTCAGCTGGACCAAAGAGATCATCCCGGTCATGAACGACCGCGTGGCGGGCGAAAGTTTCCTCAACAGTTTCGACGTAAAAAACCTGCGGGACTTCAATCTGCTGATGGTTTTCCTGACGGTGATGACTTCCATTCTGCACCGCGCCAGCTGGATCGGCGCAGGCTATACGACTGCGGCAAAATCCCCTCATGAACAGAAAATGGCCGGATTGCTGGGAAACTGGCGCGGCGCGTTGAACGCATTGTTCTATCTGCTGATCGCACTGGGCATCATCACCGTGCTGAACCATCAGAACTTCTCCAAGGTCGCGCGCGAAGTCAAAATCAATCTCAGCGAACATATCGCCACGGAACTGGTGGCCCCCGCCAACCAGGCGGACTTCATGACCCGGATCA
>JAZUCR010000286.1:0-2326 GCA_045639225.1 Victivallales bacterium | reverse complement strand
CCCCGCCGGATTCGCGCTTGAATTCCGCATCCGCTCTGGCCCATTCCGAGGCAGGAAGCGTCGGCTGCCAGAACGCATTGAGCGCCGGACGGATGATCCGCACGGATCCCACCTGCTCCAGTTTCCGGCAGTTCCCGGAATCCAGCAGTGAATATGCTTTCAGTTCGGATTTTTTCTTCATCACTCGGCCTTGTAAATTACTTTTCCCTGGGAGATCGTCATCGCGACCTGGCTGGTTTCCGTTTTGAAAAAGGCGATGTCGGCCCGTTTTCCCGGAGCGAGTTCGCCGCGGGTGATCAACCCCAGATCCATCGCCGGATTCAGCGTAAAGCAGGCCGCGGCATGAGGATTGGTCAGATGCGAATAGGTCCGCAGATGCATCCAGCCTTCGTCCAGCGAATGCGCGGTCCCCGCCAGGATTCCGTCCGCCGTGAAGATCCGGTCGTCTTTTTCATAATATCCGTTCGGCTGTCCAGGCTCGAACTGGATGGAATTGCTGACCCCGATCACTTTATTTCTGGGCTTGACCCGGGTCGTGATATCCACGATCCGGGGATCGATATGCGCACCGTCCAGAATGATCTCGACCGAAACGTCGTCATGCGTCAGCAGCACATCGGTAATGGAACTCCGGCGATGATGCAATGGCGGAAGACCGTTGAACAGATGCGTGCACCGGCTCGCGCCCGCATCGATCGAGCGCAAGGTCTCATCCGCATTGGCAATCGAATGTCCCATCGACGGGATAACGCCGTTATCCAGCAGGATTCCGACCAGTTTTTCCGCATTTTCCAGTTCCGGGGCAAAGGTCAGCAGTTTGATGCGGCCGTCGCCGGCTTCCAGCAGTTCGTCCAGAAAAGCGAAATCGATCGGAGAACAGCTGTCCTTCGATTGCGACCCGGCTTTCAGCGGATTGATGAACGGTCCTTCCAGATGCAGACCGCAGGGCACCGCGCCGGGCATCGGATTCTGCATCATTTCCGCCAGACGCTTCACGGTCTCCACCATTTTCTTTCTCGGCATGGAAACCAGCGTCGGCAGAAAACTGGTCACTCCGCGGGAAGCCAGATAACTGCTCATTTTTTCCAGCTGCTGTTCCGGTTCGCAGGCCAGCTCGGTATCGAATCCGCCGCAGCCGTGGATATGACTGTCGATCAGGCCCGGCATTGCGTAACTGCCGGACATGTCCACCACGGTCAGATTCGGTTCGTCCTGAGAAAATGCCGATACGCCGCCGATCCCGATGATCTTACTGTTTTCGCAAAGGATTCCCGCGTTCGGGATATTTACGTGGGGAGTCAGACAATAATCGGTCAGATACAGGATTCGGTTTTTGGCCATATTCACTCCGTCAGGTCATTTTGCTGTCTTTTTTTCCTTGGTAATATTGCCCTGAATAACGTGTTTTTCAATCCCGCTATCTATATTTTTCTGTATTTTTTGATTATTTTCAGGCAGAGCCGAGGTGAAGCGGAGATACGGAAGCACGGGTTTTCCGCCAACCGACTGAGAATACTAAGAATACTGGGAACACTATGTTCCGCTCGATACAGGCGCAGACACGAAATCCCGGTTTCCGGCTCCGCCGCTCCGGTGATCCCGGGTCTTCACTTCGGTTCCCGGCTCCGCCGCTCCGGTGATCCCGGGCCTTTGCTTCGGTTCCCGCGTTCTTCCTATAGGACCTATAGGACCTATAAGTCCTATGAAGTTCGCGGAAAACCGGCTCAGCCGAGCGCAGCCAGCATAAATCCCTTGCACATCCTTGCGGCAAAGCCGCACTTCACTGCGGAGCTCGCCGGCTCAGCTGAGCGCAGCCAGCGCCGTGCTCCATTCCGCGCCCACCGAGCCGTAATACTGCCAGCTCAGACTGTCTTCTCCCCGGACCAGCATGGCGCCGAGGTCGCCGCCGGCCGTCCGGATCCGCAAGTCGTCTTTGCCGTCGCCGTTGAAGTCCGCGATCTGTTCCACGGTCACGCTTCCCAGATCGCCGAGGCCCATCCAGCCCGCCGCATTGCCGTTGTTCACCAGCCACGCTCCGTAATAATTGCCGTTCTTCAGCAATACGTCATCGGTGCCGTCGCCGTTGAAGTCGCCCGCGCCGACGATCTGGAAGCCGTCCGCCAGTGTACCGAGGTCGGCCCAGGCCATCGTGCCGTCCGCCTGCGTCAGCCAGCTGCCCGCGAATCCGGCGTCGTGTTTCAGCACCACGTCGTCGCGCCCGTCGTTGTTGAGGCCCCCGATGGCACACAGCTGCCATTCATCGCCCAGACTCTGGAAATAGTTCCAGCCGGTCTTTTCCCCGGCGGTGAAGAAACAGCCGACCGCG
>JAZUCR010000285.1:0-6447 GCA_045639225.1 Victivallales bacterium | reverse complement strand
GGCTGCGCCATGGCCGATTGGGTCGATCCCGCCGGCCGCGCCGCACTCAAAGCCCAGCATCCCGGCGCCATGGTGGTCACCTATGTGAACAGCACGGCCGAAGTCAAGGCTTTGTCCGATATCTGCGTCACCAGCGCCAATGCGGAAAAAATCGTCGCTCAGATTCCTGCGGACCGGGAGATCATTTTCGTTCCGGATATGAATCTGGGCCGCAACATCATGAACAAGACCGGGCGGAAAATGATTTTCTGGCAGGGATTCTGTCCCACGCACCGCCGGATCACCAATACCGAGATCGAACGCCGGAAAAAAGAGTTTCCGAACGCTCTGGTGCTGGCGCATCCCGAATGCAATCCCGAGATCGCTCCGCTGGTCGATGAGTTTCTGAGCACGGGCGGCATCTGCAAGTTCGTCAAACAGAGCGACCGCAAAGAATTCATCATCGTGACCGAGATCGGCATCATGCACCGGCTTCAGAAAGAAAATCCGGACAAGGTCCTGATCCCGGGTTCGGCGCAGGCGGTCTGTCCGTGGATGAAACTCATCCGTCTGGGTGATGTGCTCGCTTCTCTGGAAAAAATGGAACATGAAGTGAAACTTCCTGCGGACCTGATCGCCCGTGCGGCTCTGCCGATCCGGCGCATGCTGGAAATGTCACGCTGAAATCAGAACCACCGCTTCCACAGGAGAAATACCGATGGCGGAAACATTGGATGAACTGCGCCGGAAAATCGATGAACTGGACACCAGGATCGTTTCCCTGCTCAATGAACGGTATCAGACCGTAAAGAAAGTCGGAGCCTTCAAAAAAGGCACCGCCAGCGCGATTTATGTTCCGGAACGGGAACGCAAGGTCTATGAAAAAGTCTGCCGGCTCAATGACGGTCCCATGAAGGATGTGACGCTGTTTGCCATCTACCGGGAGATCATGTCCGGCGCATTGGCGCTGGAACAGGGACTGCGGATCGCCTATTTCGGTTCGGAAGGTTCGTTTACCCATCTGGCTGCCGTGACGAAATTCGGCAACAGTGTTTTTTACCAGCCGGAACAGTCGGTGAAAGCGATCCTGGAACAGGTAGTTTCCGGAAAATGCGACTACGGTTGTATTCCGGAGAGTGTCCTGCTGGAAGGCCTGGATTCTGACGCCCTGGATTTCTTCCGCTCCGGCAAAGTCAGCATCTGCGCCGAGATCTGCGGGAAAGCCATTTCCGTTTCCGATGCCGCTTCCGCAGTTCCCCGCTATTTCATTGTCGGCGTCCAGAGCACCAGGGAAACCGGCGACGACAAAACCTCGATCTTTTTTGCCCTCCCGGATCGTCCGGGAGCCTTGTTCGATGCTCTCGCTCCGTTCAAAGATGAGCAGACCTCCCTGCATATTGCCGGCAGCTGTCCCGCGAAAAAGGGAACCGATGGGCAGGAATGCACCTATTGTTTCCTGGTGGATCTGGTGGGACATCTGAAAGAGGAAAAAGTTATCAGACTGCTGAACAAATTGCGGACGAAGACCATTTCTCTGGTCCCGCTGGGCAGTTATCCCCGCGGGATCGCGCCTTCGCTGGAAGAACTCGCCGCGGAATGCAAAAAAGACTGACTTTCCCTGAACGGCGTCAGTTTTGCAGCGCCTGATCGTAGATTTCCAGATACTGTGCCCCGATCGAAGCCGGAGCACAGTTTTTTTCTGCAAATTGACGAGCTCGAACCGACAGAGAATCCCGTTTTTCCACTGTCCTGATGATTGCTTCGGCCAGACTTTCCGGGTCGAAAGGTTCGGCCAGCGAATCCGGGTCGGTGATGATTTCCGGCAATCCCGCGGTCCGGAAAGCGACCGCCGGAACCCCGCAGGCCATGGCTTCCGTGCAGACGCCGGGATGATTGTCCATCCGGCTCGGACAAACCAGAATATCGGCAGCCCGGTAAAGTTCCGCCATAGCCGCATCGCCATTCACGGTTCCGGCATGAATGACCGGATAAGGCAGATCCATTTCCGGCTTGCCCGCGCCGAAACAGAGCAGCTGCAGACGGTCCGCGGGGATCCGGCGGGAAAGGATTTTCAAAGCCGCCGCCAGCAGGTCCGCCCCTTTCAGCGGATTATCCGCCCTTTCCGCACCGAAAAGCAGCGTCAGCCGGTCCTGATCCAGAGATAATTTCCTGCGGGCTGCCGCTCTGTCTCCCGGCGAAAAGATTTTCAGATCCAGCGGATTCCGGATCACCCGGCAGGGAACGTTTTGGAACAGCAGACTTTCCGTCAGCCGGTTTGCATTCCATTGGCTCGGGGAAACAAACACCGGATGGAAATTTTTCCATTGGGCTTTTTTCTGTTCCCAGACGATCCTGGCAAAATCCGGACCTTTTTCGCCTTGGGGACGGGTCGCTTCGGTGTAGCCGTCCCGATAACGGAAATTTTCCGTGCAGAATTCATTGCCGCAGTATGCCCAGTTGTCATGCAGGGTCCAGACCACCGGTTTCCGGATCTTTCCCAGTTCGCCGACGGAGAGAAAATCCCCGTTGATCCAATGCAGATGGATCACGTCCGCATCCAGCGCATTGACCGAGGCGGCGGAGGCAAACGGAAACAGACTTTCGGAATGTCCGTAACAGCCGGGATGATCGAAGGAATCGAACCGGAGATCCATGGTTTTCCGCAGACACCGGGAAATCGGACAGACCGTATACCGTCTCCACGCCGGGATTATGCCCGGACGGTCGTCCCGGTAAATGATCCGGCTTTCCACCCCGGATTCCGCAACGGCTTCATGGATGCGTTTGGCGGCGATTCCCGCTCCTCCGGAACGAAAGGTGCACAGGTGGCAGACTTTCATGTCACATCCAGTCCTTTCCGGTCAGACAATGGAGCAGGAAACGGACCTTGTCTTTCCAGTCTCCCCGGTGGACCAGGTTGAAAAGCCGCCGGTCATTCGCCTGATCGGCTTTGATTTCCGCGGGATGACGAAGCGTTTCCGGCAACGGCTGGAACGGCCGGTTCGTGGTTCTGGAATCCATCGTGTGCGTAGCGCCCAGATCGCCGATATTGGAAACCAGATTGCGGTTCGGAACGATGCACAATCCGCGGTTCTTCATGACCGCGTAAGTCCACATCCAGTCCCAGACATCGTAAAAATACACGGACTTTTCGAAACATTTCCGAAAGACGCGGAGATACCGCCACTGCATGAAGGGATGTCCGGGAAGGAGTTCGCGGATCGTTCCCCGTTTTTTGAATTCGGGGAAATCCGGCATTTCCAGATCGAAATGCCGCCAGGCTTTCCGGGTCGAGGCCCAGCCCCAGGTCCAGGTGAATTGGGAAAAGGTATAATCTTCCGGATTCAACGCGCGGTCGAAATAACAGCTCCCCGCGATCACCATGATCCGTTCATCAGTCCGGTAACGTTCCAGCATTTCTTCGCAGAAACGGAAGAAATCCAGCGAGGGCAGACAGTCGTCTTCCAGAATGACGCCTTCCTCTTCCTGGTCGAAAAACCAGCTGATGGCGTCCGGCGGGGCTTTCCGGCAGCCGAGATTCTTGTCCCGGAAACGGGTTTTCACCTTGCACGGCCAATCCACACGGCCGAAGATCGCCCGGACTGCGGCACAGCGTTCGGCATCCGGTTTTCCTTCCCGCGGCCCGTCCGCTGCCACATACAGTTTTTCCGGCGCATATTCCCGGACCGCCGCGAAAACTTTTTCCGTAGTTTCCGGACGGTTGAATACGATCATCAGCACCGGCAGTTTTTTCATATCGGAATTTCCTTTTGATTTTCCGTATTATAGCACGGGCGAAATGTTTTTCAAGAGTCGGGGGGTGGTCAGGAACGGTTTTTCCCGAATTTTGCGTATGGTTTTTCGGCTGCATTTGGCGAATCCGGCTTGAAAAAAGGAAAAAGAGAGGTTATTTTATGTTCTGAAAAAAACAGCCTGAACAAAAAAAACGGAAAAGGAGCCAGTATGAATTTTTCATTGAAGAAGAAATCATTGGTTCGGCTGATGCCGGCAGCTGCGGTTGCCGGTGCCTGCCTGATCAACAATGCCTGCAGCACGACCGATACCCTGACTTGCAGTCAAGGTTACTCCGACCCGAACTGTTACACCGGAAGCGACAGTGAACGGATCAATGCGGCGGTGCGTGACGCCCAGAAATTCGGCGGCAGGGTGCGGATCAGCCGGAGAAAGCCGGATGCCGTATCCGATCGCGATTACTGGCTGCTGGATTCGGCGATCCTGGTGCCCGGAAATACCGTTCTGATCATTTCCAACTGCCGGATCAAACTGTCCGACCGGGCCCGCGACAACTGGATCCGCAGCGCCAACTGCGTCATCGGAAAACCTGAGGTCGATTGGATTTCCAACCTCCATATCATCGGCGAAGGCACGGCAGTGCTGGAAGGCGCCGACCATCCGCGGTCCACGGGAGACAGCAGCAAGATCCTCCGGACCGGCAAATTCGGCATGAACGTCATCAAAGACGGCAAAGTGATCCGTGAAACCTACGGAACCGATGAGGGCAAGGATGGCGAAAACCAATACGGCGACTGGCGCAATATCGGCATCCTGCTGGCCAGGGTCACTGATTTCTCGATCCGGAACCTCACCTTGAAAAATGCGCATTGCTGGGCGGTTTCCCTGGAATACTGCCGGCGGGGACAAGTCCGCGAACTGAATTTCCAGGCGAATGAAAATCCGATCATTGACGGAAAACAGGTGAAGTGGCTCAATCAGGACGGTCTGGATCTGCGGAACGGCTGCCGCGACATCACCATCGAAAATATAACCGGATATTCCGGCGACGACCTGATCGCCCTGACCGCCATCGGGACCAAACCCCGGCCGGCGGGCCAGATCATCGGCTCCACTCATTTCTGCGGCGGCGACCCCGATCTCCGGGAACAGGATGTCTTCAACATTTCCATCCGGAACATTCGCGGTTATTCCTCCGGGGGCTACATGATCGTCCGCTTCCTGAACCAGCGCGGCGTCCGTATGCACAACATCATGCTGGACGGTCTGCTGGATACCTCCCTGACCGGTCGTGTCTGTCACGCGGCGGTGAAGCTCGGCGACATCAATTACGGCGGTTCGGCCAAAGCCGGCGAAACCTCCAAATTCAAAATCAACAATATCCAGACGCGGGCCCGCTATGCATTTCTCCTCGGCGCTCCCCTGTCCGATTCCATGATCAGCAATGTTCTGATGTTCCGTGAACTTCAGAACTCGGACCTGATCGGATACCATGGCGGCAAGCATGAAATGAAGAATGTCTTCTTCAGCAATTGCGAAATCATCGACCTGAAGCCGGACTCCGAAAAGCTGCCGTGATGTGATTTTTCCTGACTGCGGAGATCGATTGGAAATTCAGACGCGGGATACCGTGCAGGAACTTTTATTCCCGCGGTTCCGCGCTTTCCAGCAGAGCCGTGGCGACGGCGTACTGTTTTTCGTGGCTGATCGTGAGAAGAACTCGGGCGGCTTTCAGCCGTTCCGCGGTCGCTTTGGCTGCGCCGGAAAGCGTGACTTCGGGCTTGCCCTGCGGATCATTGAGGATTTCCAGATCGGTCAGGGCGCAATGTTCGCCGATGCCGCAGCCGAGGGCCTTGGCAATGGCTTCCTTGGCCGCCCAGCGGCCGGCATAATAGGAAAGACGTCCGCCGCTTTCCGCCTTTTCTTTTGCGGTCAGGAAATGGTCGAGAAAGAGCGGTCCGTGTTTTTCCAGGATCTGCTGGATACGGGCGCATTCCGTGATGTCGTTACCGAGTCCGAGTACCATATTTCACCTTCAGCAGGCCGTGATTGAGAAAACTGTAAGCGCCGATCCTGGAAACGACCAGATGATCGAGCAGGGTGATATCCAGCGGAGCCAGGACCGCCTCGAGTTTCCGGGTAAAATCGATATCGGATGCGGACGGATCGGTGATGCCGCTGGGATGGTTGTGCACGATGATCAGTTTGGGCGCTTTGTGAGCGACGGCGTCTTCGACGATCCGTTTGGGCTGGAGGATGATCGTGTCATAGGTGCCGCGGGCTAAAATCTCGGAATCGATCACATGATTTTTCACATCCAGGAAAATCAGCATGAACGCCTCGTCGGTCAGGCCGGAAAGCCGCATCCGGGCATAATTTTCCAGTTTGTCGCTGCTGTCGATCACATCCATGCCGAGCAGGTTGTTTTCCAGATAACGGGTGCAGAGTTTGCGAATCAATGTGATCAGCACGGCGGAATTGGCGCCGATGCCTTCGATCCGACACAAATCTTCCAGGCTGGCATCCAGAATGCCGGAAAGATCGTGAAAACGGTCCAGCAGACGGCGGGCGATCGGCTTGACATCGCGCCGCTGAATGGCGTAAGTGAGCAGCAGCTCCAGCAGGTCATAATCCGGCAGACCGTTTTCACCCGCCTGGATATATCTGCTAAGTCGGAGGCCAAGCGGTCTAGGAAGACAACTCCATGGAACAACT
>JAZUCR010000284.1:0-2953 GCA_045639225.1 Victivallales bacterium | reverse complement strand
ATAGCAAAATCCGCCCGGCCCATCGGTTCCATCCGTATCAACAGCGCCGATAACAATGCGCTTGCTGCCGGAAATCTTAATCGCCGCCGCAGTGCAGTATTCCTGATTGCGTCCGCCCATCCCGTTTTCCCGGCCTGCCGTCACCACCAGTTCTCCGGAAGTCATCAATACGACCGGAGCTGAAAATGGTTCGTTCATCCGCTCAGAACTCAAGGCGATCGAGGCGTTCACTTTTCCGGCTTCCGCCGCTTCCGCCTGCATGTATTCCGAAAGCATGATGCACGGATAACCGAATTCAGCCGCTTTCGCCCGGACCGCCGGATAAACCGTCGCATCCTTGAAAATCAGTCCGAAGAAACGAGCATTCAGTTTTTCGAATTCCCCGATCCCCATGTTGTCATTCTCCGGAGTTCCGTTCAGCAGATGTTTCCGGATGGATTCCGGGGTTTCTTCCCAGGCATCCCATTTCCGGATGATTTCAATGGCATCAGCATAAGTCGCCGGAGCCGGAACCGGGGGGAAGAAGTTGTTTTTCGCGAGCATTTCAAAATAATCCATCCGCAGCACGGGAGTTCCCATTTTGGATGGATCGGCGGTTGTCATGTGCACCAGCGAGGCGTTTCTGAACAGCCTGGAAAGACGGCCTCCTTTGAAACGGTCGATATGCGTCCGGACCGTGTTGAGGTCGCTGGTTGGGACCCCCTTTTCGATCTGCATCATGCGGGTGAAAACGGCAATATCATCCAGCGTGATCTCTCCTGCCGGATACGTCATCAGCGAACCGCAGCCGCTTCCGGAAATGGTGAACACCAGATCGCGGCTGGAACATCCTGCGGCGAGCGCTTCGATTTTCCGGCAGCCTTTCACGCAGTCGTCATCCGGGATCGGATGTCCGGCAAGCGTGACGTCGATCTTTTTGCACTGGATCCCTTCGCCGTGCTTGGCAATCACGGCTCCTCCGGTCAGCAGATCACCCAGAACTTCTTCCATTGCCAACGCCGCCCGCTGAATGCCTTTTCCGGCTCCGATCACCAGAATGCGGTCATAATCCCGCACATCATAGACAGCCGGGCCGGAATGCGGATCGTTGCGCATTTCAAAATCCCGGTTGTCCAGAATGATTCGGTTGTCCTTCACCTGAATAAGCTTTTTGACCCTGAAATACGGGTCCAGAGCGTCCAGCCCCGCATCCAGCAGTTCCGTGACAATTCTCCGGCCTTCCCGGTTTCCATGTCCGGTCAGCATGGCTTTGTTCATAATTCTCATTATTCCAACCTCGATTTTTCAATAACTGCCCTGCGCAAATAAAATTAGACAATCATATATTGATGCATAAATTTTTACCATGCAGTCCAGGATATGCTCCCCGTCCGGCATGAGGTGCTTCAGGATGGGCGATCAGCCACTTGTCTTGTGCCCACAGCAGACGTCCGTCGCCGGATTTAGGACGATTCCCAGTCAACGGATGATTGGTGCCGCGCGGCAAAATCACTATGCACTTGAATCCGTTCCGGTCTGTCTGGCAGGGACAGAAATGCAGTGTCGTAGCATAAATTTCGATCACCGTCCCTTTGGGAACCAGAAATGCGGATATCTTGTCCGCAGGCAGATCAAAGCCATCCAAATCCTGTTGAGCTGCTAAGAGCAGGATAAAATCGGTAACAGCGATATTATGTTCGCTGGAGCGGTGATATTCCAGGCAATTCAGACGGATGTTGAATCCCCAGCACATACCGATTTGACAGCTGCCTTGACCGCGCAATTCATTCTGCACGACGGGGAAAATTTCCGGCGTCTCCAAAGCCGGCAAATCAGGCTGATATCGGCATCCGTCTTCCGGCATTTCCATCCGTTCTGCAGCGGAAATCAGAGCTGACGGCTCAAAGTCCACAACACGCCCGAAACGGCGGAAGGCTTTGTCTTCAACAGAATAAAGCGGCAATCCGGGATTTTTGTCCCGAAGGATGGTCAGAAGATCCTGCATATCCATTCATTCTCCTTAAGATAAGATCCGGTCTGCACCAAGCTGCTGAATACGGTTTACCGCATATTTCCGGATGGCTTCGATCGGTTCCTTCATCAAAACATCCATCGCCTTGATCGTTCCATTTGATGCATAAACGGTTTCCCAGAATGCATAGCACAAATCGGTGGCAAAATTCACCTTCCGGATACCGGCGCTGACAGCCATTTGCAGCTGTTCCACAGGGACACCGGAACCTCCGTGCAGGACCAACGGCAATCCGGTGGCTTTCCGAATGTCACGGATCCGTTGAATGTCCAGAACCGGAGCTTTTTTGTAAACGCCATGCGCGGTGCCGACCATTACGGCCAAAGCCGCTACGCCGGTTGCTTCGGCAAACTGTCTGGCTTCAGACACATCGGTAAAATCGCTGATTTTCTCATCTGCCGCGGTTCCGACATGTCCCAATTCCGCTTCGACAGGCACGCCGCATTCCCGGCAGAGCTCTGCAACCTTGCGGCTGTTTTCAATATTTTCCTCCAGAGGCAGGGTTGAGGCATCAATCATGACACCGGAAACACCGAGCCGCAAAGCGTGCATGACCTCCGGGATTCCCGCACCATGGTCAAGATGAAATGCGGCGGGAGTCGGAAGCATCCGGGTCGCTTCCCGGATCGAATTTGCTACAAAAGCACCGAATTCCGTTTTTGCAAGACGGGTATACAACTGAAAAATGACTGGCGCACCAGTTTCCCTCGCAGCCTGCATCACTCCGATAACGGATTCCATGTTGTACATGTTGAATGCTGGAACTGCGGCATTTTTCTGTTCCGCCAGTGCTAAAATTTGTTTCTTTGGTGGACTTTGTAATTCTTTCTTTTTCTTAATAATCTACTATATCATATAGGCTAGGCTATTTCAATGACAGATTTGTTGCAAATATGACACTCTTGATTGAGTCGCAATGCCTCCTCTTAATAAAGCATGATT
>JAZUCR010000283.1:0-12577 GCA_045639225.1 Victivallales bacterium | reverse complement strand
CGTCTGCTGCAGCATAAGCTGTCTCCGGCACCGCAGAAAATCGAACAGCTGCTCCGGCAGGTTCAGCCCGACGGGTCTCTTCCGGGGATCGTCTACAAACAGGAAAAGGTCCGCGGTTCCGCCTGGCAGCCCTCCCGCCATCTTTCAGTAATGCAGACCCTGGCCGCAGCAAATCCGGAAGCCGCCGGACGCATGCTCGATTTCTGGATCCGCACCGACAACACCAGCGAGAACTGGTGGTGGCCCGAGATCGGGATTCCCGCCGCCATCTGCAAAACCATGCTCATGCTCGACCGGAAGGCGGAAAAAGGAAACCCCGTCCGCACCATTCTGGACCGGACCTGTCTGTTCATCCCTGCAGGAACCCCAGATCGTCTGAAATATAAATATACCGGTCAGAACAAGGTCTGGCTCGCCGGGATCCAACTGATGAAAGGTCTGCTCTACGACGACCCCCTCATGGTCGAAGACGGACGCGATGCCATTCTTTCTGAGATCCGGTTCAGCGACAAGGAAGGGCTCCAGTCCGACTGGAGTTACCATCAGCACGGCGCCCAGCTCCAGTTCGGCAATTACGGTCTTTCCTGGTTCACGGACATGGTTTTCTGGACCGTCGCGCTGACCGGCACCAAATATGCCTTCCCGCCCGAAAAGACGGCGATGGTCACGCAGTATTACACCCGGGGACTCCGCTGGACCTTGTCCGGGCGCATGATGGACATCAACGCCTGCGGCCGTCAGATCGTCGGTGCCTGGCCGGTCAGCAAATACAGTCAGATCCGCCGTTCCGCCGCGCTGCTCCGCGAAGCCGGACTGCTGGAAGATCTTCCCGTTTCATTCGAAGGCAGTGTCTGTTATCCCCGCAGCGGATATCTGATCCACCGCACCGCCGATTTTTTCTTTTCCGTCAAAATGTGCTCAGCGACGCTCTCCGGTTCGGAAACCTGCAATTCGGAAAACGTTCTGGGGATTTTCGCCGGCGACGGCGCAACCATGCTCTATCCCGGGTTCCGCTGGAACCGCGAGACCATCGCCCTGCGGGACTGGTATAAGGTCCCCGGCACGACCGAACTCCAGAATCCGGTCTCGCTGCTCCCGATCATGCATCATCCGCACAATGAGTTTGGGGATTACAGCTGTTTCGCCGAAGGCAATACCGCCGCTGCCATGATGCGGTTCCGCAATCCCGAAATGCAGGCCGACAAAGTCTGGTTCTGTTTCGGCAAATACATCGTCTGCATGGGCGGCAATATCCGCGCCGCCGTCCCCGGTAAGATTGCAACGACCATCGCCCAGACTTTCCGGGATTCCCCCGTCCTTCTGGCTGGCAAAGCCCTGCCCGAAGGCGAAAAACGATCCGCAGGAAATACTTCTTTTACCTTCGATGGGATGAAATATCTGCTGCCGGAAAAAGGTGATTTCCGTTTCCTGCTCGACTATCGCAAAGGCAACTGGAACACCATCAACCGGGAATATCCGTCCACGCCGGTTTCCGGCAAGATGCTGACCGTCTGGCAGGAACATGAGTCCGATGGACCGGGTCGATATCTTTACGTGATTTATCCGGAAAAAGAGCCGGCTCCGAAAATCGAATATCTGCGGGGCGACGGCATTCTCGGCATCCGCACGCCGGACGGTTTCATGGCTGCGTTTTTCAAACCGGGAAAAATCTCCGGTATCGAGTCCGGAAAACCGGGACTGCTGCTGGATTTCAAGGGCATCCGGAAATTCACTCCCATCTCCGCAGAACAATAGGCCCCGAATCAGCTGCCGGGGTTGACATAAAGCCGTTCATAACGTTCAACCAAAATTTGCATTTTTGCCCCACAGGTATTATCTTACTGACAACCCAACATCATCCGAAACAGGAGGCTGAGCATGAAATACGGGATCTATTATGCGTATTGGGAACAGGAATGGCAGGCGGATTATCTGCCTTACATCGAAAAAGCCGCAAAACTCGGGTTCGACTGCCTTGAGATCGCCTGCACGCCGCTGAACTCTTATCCGCTGGAAAAACTGCGGGAACTGCGGAAAGCGGCGGAAGACCACGGCATCTTCCTGACGGCCGGACACGGCCCCTCCGCGGAACAGAATCTCGCCTCGGCCGACCCGGCGGTAGTGAAGAATGCGTTGGCGTTTTTCACCGAACTGCTCAAGCGGCTGGAGATCATGGATATCCATAAGATCGGCGGCGGCATTTACAGCTATTGGCCGGTGGATTTTTCCAAACCGATCGACAAGCCCGGCGACTGGGCGCGGTCCGTCGCCAATGTCCGCAAAATCGGCCGCATCGCGCAGGACTGCGGAGTCGATTACTGCCTCGAATCCCTGAACCGGTTCGAAGGTTATCTGATCAACACCTCGGAAGAATGCTGCCGGTTCGTGCGCGAGGTCGATTGCCCGGCGGTCAAAGTGATGCTGGACACTTTCCACATGAATATCGAAGAAACTTCCATGGGCGGCGCGATCCGTCAGGCAAAAGGTCTGCTCGGCCATTTCCACACGGGCGAATGCAACCGTATGGTCCCCGGCAAAGGCCGCATGCCGTGGCGGGAGATCGCCGAAGCACTGCATGACATCGGTTATCAGGACACGGTGGTCATGGAACCGTTCGTCCGCATGGGCAGCAAGGTCGGCAGCGACATCAAAGTCTGGCGCGACATCAGCAATGGCGCGTCCATCGAAAAACTCGATGAAGACGCCGCCGAATCCGTGAAATTCGAAAGATACATGTTCGAATGAAAAATCCTGACTTGCAGCGGTTCTGAAATCAGGAACGTGCCGCCGCTTTTTTCAACGGTTCCGGGCCTCGGTCCGGGGCCGTTTATTTGTATTATAAATTTGTATTATTGCATTCTCCGAAAGAACACCTGGAACAAAGCCATGATCCGAAATGCATCCACCGTTCCATGTAAAATTTTATATTGATATTCAGCAAATTACAACCATTATCCATTTATTTTTCAAAAAACATCCTTTTCTCTCTTGACAGTTGGAAAAGGCCATGATATATTGTATCAAACAAATAATGGAACAATGGGCTTTATGAAAACTGCGGACATTCACAAATATTTCAGCATCAATCCCGGTTCGGGGCGGACACTGACCGCCCAGCTGGAGAAACGGATCGCACGCTTCATCGAAACGCATGAGGACGGAACGCAGCTGCCGCCGGAAGAAACGCTGGCGAAAGTGCTGAATATTTCCCGGGTGACGGTCCGCAATGCGCTGAAACCGTTTCTGGAAAAAAATCAGATCATCCGGGAAGTCCGCAAGGGAACGCGCATCCGCAAACCGGCAGCGGCGGAGAATCCGGCGGCCTTGCCGGATCCGCTGGCGCTGGGGATCGTCTGGCGCGGGCTGCCGAAGAAAACCATCCGCTTTCTTTCCTTCGAAACGCTTCCGCTGCAGCAGGAGTTCTGGAACCGCGTGATTCTGGAATATTCCCGGAAAAATCCTGATATCCAGGTCAAAATCGTCCCCATGACCACCGACATGCTGTCGGAAAATATAACTTCCCTGCTCCAGGAAAAACAGATCGATCTGTTTCTTTATTCGCATAATTATTCCGAGCCATTGCCGGAACTGGCCTTGCCGCTGCCGGAAAGTCTGCGGGAACAGATGACCGGTCCGGAATATCTTTCCGGTTCGGCAAGTTTCCGGACCAATCCGGATTACCGTTATAAGCTGCCGCTGAATATTTCGACCGCAGTCGTGGTCTGGAACAAAGCACTGGCGGAACAGACCGGACTGGAAGACATCCGCCGCCGGCTGGAAAACGGTCAGCTGACAGAACTGATCGAAGAGGCGGCGTCCCGGCTGCCGGAAGGCTGCTTTGCCTCGGGCCACCCAGGCGATCTGCTGGCCTACGCCGGCTGTCCGGTTTCCGGTTCCGAGACCGATCAGCTGAAAAAGCAGTTATTCCAGATAGAAAGCCTCCTGAAAACTCCCCGAGCATGCATCACTCCGGCCAGCCATACGCTGCAGGAACTGATCCGGAAATTCCAGAAGGGACGGATTTTATTCTTTTTGAATAACATGACTGCGGTTTTTGCCGACGGGGAACCGGCGATGCCCGTCGAAATGCTGCCCGTTTATCCGGAGCCTGGTTGCCGCAATCTGATCATGTCGCTCGATATCGCGCTTTCACGCTTTACCCGAAAAAAAGAGGAAGCTGCGGATTTCATGCGGTTTCTGATCTCGGAACCGGTACAGAAATGGACCGCCTCGATCAAGCGGACCGCCCCGATCCGGCGGGAAAATTATTATGATTTCATGAAACGTGAATTCCAATATCGTCAACGGCAGGCGGATGAATGGCTTCAGCATCATAAACTTTATGAATCCGGCTATTCCCGCGAGGAAAATTACCATCGTTTCGCCATTTTCCACTGCCGGGAAGAAATGGAAGATATCGCCGCGGGACGCTGTTCTGCGGAAAAGGCTGCCTCGCTCCTTGGTATGAAATTCGATGAACAACTGAAAACCCTGACGGAGGCGATATCTTGAATGCATCCGGTCCAGAAACAATATCCAAACCTAAAAACCATGAAAGGAATGTCGTCATGAAACCAACGATATCTTCACCGCAGCCCGAAAATGTCATCCTGCCTTTTACGCTGATAGAACTTCTGGTCGTAATTGCGATCATTGCGATTCTGGCGGGAATGCTGCTGCCGGCTCTCAATCATGCGAAAAACATGGCGCGTTCCACGGCATGTACCAGCAAGATCAAACAGCTGGTGCTTTATCTGAACAATTACAGCGATGACTACAATGATTACATGCCGCTTTCGAGGATGAAAAACGGAACCGGTCCGAAAACCTGGATGGGCAAAGTCAACAATTACCTGAAACTCTCGCATACGGGGACGGACAAAAGTGTTTTCACCTGTCCTTCCGATAAACGCACCAAAAAAGACGGATATTTCGGCTACATGTTAAGTTACCGGGCCAACATCAACGACTTCAAATACGATTCTGATGAGCGCTACAAACGGAATACGATCAGAAAACCGTCAGAACATATCTGGCTGATGGATCATGAAACCGATGTTTTCTTTGATTCCAGTACAACTGCTGCCTATAACTACGGGTGGGGAAACCTGCCCAATCAGGAAACCTGTCCGGAAACCATGGTGAAACACAACCTCAAATCCAACACCGGCCATCCGGACGGCCATGTCGGCTGGGTCAAGCTGCCGACCCGTCCCTGTTCGAAAAAACTCTACTGGTGGACCCGAACGGGCAGCCGTTATAAATGATTTGAAAAGCCAATTGCGAGGAAGGAAAAAATGCGTCTGCTCACGCTGAAAGCTTTTTTGTGTTCATTGGTTTCCGGACTGATTTTCGCTCCGGTCCACGGAATCACCATTCAGGCCGATGTGTTCCCCATGGCGGAATTCCCGGCGGTCCACCGTTCCCAGATCCTGACGAAAGGGTATGATTCGGCGGAAAATTCCTGGTCGCTGGAATATTCGCGGGGAAAATACAATGGTAAATCAGCTATCGTTTTCCGCCGGAACAAGGGAAAAGGAATTTCCGGGAAAGCTGAACTGGAACTGTTCCGAACCAGCCGGATCACCCTCTGCACCGAAGGCGGCAAAGCAGAACTTTATCTGAACGGGGAGAAAATCGCCGAACGCGAAGACGTCACGGTCCCGGTCAATCAATACCCGCTGCTGACCGGAAGATATTACGGCCGGGAACATGCTTTCCCCGGCAGGGTCTCCGGAGTCAAAATCCTGAAGGAGACGGTCCGGCCGGAAAAATTCAACTCCGCCGGGGACAACACCGTTCTGCTGAAATACCGCGCACCCGCGAAAAAGATTCCTCTCGAACCGGTGCGGGGAAAATGGTTCATGGATCAGCTGGGATACGGTGAATTCAGCGATGATCCGGATGTTCAGGCACTGGCCGTCTGCGACCGGAAAATGCCGGACGATTTTGTTTATACCGTCCGCGTAATCACCTTCGACCAACTGGGGGAGATCATTCTCGAATTCTGCCGTCAGGACCAGGACAACTGCTACCGGCTGGTCGTCGGCGCGGACAATATGAAACGGTTTGCCAAACTTTACAAAGTGCAAAACGGAAAAGTTTCCCTGCTGGCTATGAAAACGTCGGAAACGGTCAAGATTCCGGTCTCCGGTAAAAAAACCGCGCCGCTGACTCTTTCCGTCGGCCGGCAGAACGGTATGATCCATTTCTGGATCAACAGCAATGAAATATTCAATGCGCTGGACAGCAGGTTCAAAAACGGCGGGATCGCCTTCGGACTGCACGAAAGGAAAGCGCAGATCGCGGAACTTTCGGTGGTGAATTATTCCGGTTACTGCGTTCGGAATCAGCCGGTCCCCCTGCCCGATCATGAAATACTCCTGAACACCGACAGTTTGAGGACGGTTTTCTATCCGGACGAGAAAATCCGTCTGACCGCGGAAATCATCAACCGTTCATCGAATCCGGTTCCGGGAGAAAAAGCGGAAATCGAATTCGATACAAACCGGAAAAGCCAAACCTTCGATGCCGTTCCCCCGGCGGGCTCGGTGAAACGGTATTTCGAGCTGGACTGCCGTGATCTGCTCATCGGGGAAAATACCGTCCGGATCCGCTGCGGCAAACTCTCCGCCGGACTGAAGCTCACGCTGGTCAGCCGTCCGGTCGAGGAACCTTATCGTTTTTACAACTGGACCCGGGCCGATCTTGACCGGCTGAAACAGTTCGGCTTCAACGGGGGCAGCCTGAATATCTCGCCGCGGGATGATATCGAATACTGCAGAAAAACCGTTGCCGCCTGCTGCGATCAGGCCATGAAAAACAATCTGTCGCTGAGTCTGCATATTGCGCTGCTTACCGCGGTCCCCGAGGGAGGATCGGACATGTGCATTGTTCGGAAAGACGGCACCCGCAGCAATATTCTGAACGCCCGGAATGAAAAGACGGTCAAGTATCTCTGCGATGGCGTGGAAAAAATCGCCGCAATGATCAAAGATTATCCGGCTTTCCGCCGGGTCCTGCTGGATTCCGAGATCGAAAATTTTCTGGAACAGGGATATTCCAAAGCGGACATCGCCCGGGCACGGGAAGAACTCGGCTTCGAACCGCCGATGTCGGAAACGGCCTCGGTCGAGATCGACAACACCGCCGGACGCCGTATCTCGGTTCCCAAAAAAGTCAAGCAGTCCATACCGACTGTTTTCCCGCCGGACAACCGGCATTACCTGTTCATGAAATGGTTTTGGGAAAGAGGCGCGGGCGACAACCTGATCCGGGCGAAACTGGCTGATATCATCAGAAAAACCTGCCCGGGAATGATCGTTTATCATGACCCCTACCGGAACGTCCCGCTCTCCTCGCGAATGGCGGGAATGGATGTTCCGGGGACCTGGTATTACTGCCACCCCGATGCGGGAGAAACCTTCATGGCGGTGGAATCCCTGCTTTCCGCCTGCCGCACGGCGAATAAGCCCGAACAGTTCCAGCTCGATCCGAGCATGTGGCTCTACAGTTATCAGATCGGTCCGGCCAAAAGCCGCTGGGCGGGCGTGCAGCCGGCGAATATTTATCTGACCGCTCTGCATCTCAGTCTGGCGTCCAAGCCGTATATGCTCGAACTTTACGACCTGAACTTCCTGCTGCCGGAAACCAGACCGCAGCCGCAGTTCAAGGAAAAACAGACCCTGACAATGATCCAAGGGTTCATACGGAACTTTGTCCGTCCGCTCTGGAGCCCGATCCAGCATCTGGACCGGGAACAGCCGAAAACCGCATTGATGCTGTCCTTCGGCTCCCAAATCTTCAGCCGGTCCCAATGGAGCGGCTGGGGACAGGCTCCGGCAAACACCATCCTCAACCTGTTCTGGAAAGCCCATATCCCGACCGCGGTCCTCACCGAGGAAGGCGTCCGCAACGGTGAACTCGCCCGGTATGACCGGATCCTGCTTTACCGGACCAGCCATCTGCCGCAGGATGTTTTCGACCGGATCAAGACGTTTGCCGCAAAGGGCGGAACGGTTCTCACCGAACCGGATTCCCCGTGGGCCAAACTGATCCCGTCCGCAGTCACATTCCCCATCGAAACGAAGAAAATCACCAATTCCAGCTTTTACCAGATCCAGAAGAAAGGCGGTTTTACCGCCGATATCGTTTATGCCGAACAACAGCGGATCGCCCGTGCCCTGCGGCATTTCCACAAGGCAAATTCCGGTTTTGCCGACAGCTCTTCCACGGAACTCTATATCCGCACCCTTCAGGCGGATCATTGCAGATACGTGTTTCTCATGAATGACAGACGGACTTTCGGGAATTACTTCGGCAAGAAATACAAAGCGGTTTACGACGCGGGGCTGCCGCTGACCGCAGAAATCACGCTTCCGGCGGAAGGCGCGGTTTACGAGTTTCCGGCGCAAAAGAAACATCTGCTGAAAAACGGCCGGCTCACGCTCGATTTCAAACCGGTGGAAGGGAAAGTGCTGATCATCTATCCGGATGCCGTATCCGCCGTGAAAATCGGCAGAATCCCGACTTTTACAGCGAGGAAACCTGCCGTGTTCGAAATCGCCGTGCTGGACTCGAAACAGCAGAAACTGAACGGCATCCAGCCGGTCCGGGTCGTCCTGACCAAACCGGACGGCGGCAAAACCGAACATTTCATTTCAGCCGTGAACGGCACAGCGTCATTCACCTTCATTCCGGCGGAAAACGAACCCGCCGGGCCATGGAAACTGGAAGCGGAAGAACTCGCTTCGGGAACGAAAACAGTCCAATCCTGGATGCGTTGAAAACGTTGTCTCAGCGGAGACGGACTTGACTGCCGCCAGACGTTACTTTCCCATACGGATGAAGCGCACATGCCGGAATTCGGGGTTTTGCTCCCGGACCATTTCGGCAACCCGGACGACTTCGGCCGATTCGGCAACTTTGACCCGGTAAGGAATGCCCAGACGGATCGCATTGTAGACATGACGATAGATCGTCCCGATGTTGTCATCGTTATGCGGCGCGACCGGGAAAGTCTTTTCGATCCAATGCAGTTTCTCCGGATTGCGGTAGGGTTCCCAGCCGTTGATCGGCAGCGGCGGCGTCCCTGCATCGGCGGTAATATCTGCAAGCGGATATTTCGGATCAAGATATTTCAAATGGAACCGGGCACCGGCTCCGGACGGAAGAACAAGGCTTCCCCGGTCGCCGTGCACTTCATACACGTTGCCGGCAATCGCCGCGCCGCCGCTGAACTCCACATCGACAATGCGTCCATTCTTCCCGGTTAACAGAATCTTGAAGAAATCCTCCGCATCGCCGACCGCAGTCGTCCGCCGCAGGATTCCATACACCTTCTTCACTTTATCACCGACCAGTTGGATCGCGTGGTCAAGCAGGTGCGGACCCCAGTTGTTGAGCTGTCCGCCGCCGCACCGCCGGATCGTCTGCCAGTCGTTACGCCGCTGAAAAGAGAAAATGCTGTGCCGGATCATATAGATTTTCCCCAAGACCCCGGAATCCATGATTTCGAGAACATGATTGAATTCCGGCTCGAACCGGCGGTTCTGGCGGCAGAAGAGATGCCCCGGATATTTCCGGTCGGCGGCGAGCAGCTTCTTCGCTTCCGCGTAATTCATGGCAATAGGCTTGTCCAGCACGACGTATTTTCCCTGTTTCAGAGCTTCCAGCGCATAGGCGGTGTGTTCCGGCGAACGGCAGGCGATGGCTACCAGTTCCACTTCCGGATCGATGATGAGATCGCGGTGCTTCCGGTAACAATGAACATCCGGTCCGATCCGGTCCCGCACCGACTCGGCGCGTTTTTGATCCACGTCGCAAACCGCCGTGATTGTAAACATATCATTGAATTTCTGCAGTTCCGCCGCATGCATAGCCCAGCCCGCACGGCCGAGTCCGATGATACCGACTTTAATACGATCTTTTTTCATGGTTTGAACTTGATTCCCTGGTAAAAAAGTTTTACTTGGCACAATATAGCACCTTTTTGAGTTTATACAAGATTATATCTTATGCTCTGAAACATGATTTTCCGTAACTTTTCAGAAAAAATTGCTGTCCGATGCGTCAAATCTGGATTGACGCTGAAAAACAAATTTTAGACAGGATAAGCCGACACGTTCTGGAATCGGCTCTGTAATCGAACAGCATCAAGTGGTTTTGTCAACTCGGATATTGGAATATTTCAGCCGGAAGCAGGCGGAGCCGCCGCAAATTCAGCTGCGCTGGTTCATTCGAGTTCGACGACCGCGAAGGAATGGTAATCCAGCGTGAGCTTGAGGACGCCATCGCAAATCGACTCAATCCTGGATCCGAAATCACCGAGCTTGAGCGGCGCGCGGCCGGACGGCACCCGTTCTTTCTTCCGCTGTTCATACAGCCAATCATAATCGGGATCCGGCGCAGTCATACGGTCGGATGCTTTGTTGAACGGTTTCAAACCGATCTTCCCGGCATCGAAAACGATTTCGACGGATTGTTTTTCATGCCCTTTACCGATATGGGAGATCACGGCCAGAGCCTTGCCGTCTTTCTTGTAGAGGCTCACGTAAATATCCTTGCCGCTGACGACGCGGGCGGGACCATCCCAATAACCGATGAATTGCGCCTGCGGAACACCGAACGCGCGGTAGATCCGGAGCAGCCGGTCGAATATACCGTAATGGCAGCGGTTTCCTGCCGGCAGGGTATTGTGAGGCAGCGCGCCGGCCATGAACGCTTTGGTGATCCGGAATTTATAGAGTTCGGGATCTTCCTTGCCGCCGCCGTATTTGGGGAGCAGGACGTCGGTCGACTGGTAATCGGAATTGGTCAGGCCGAACGGCATCGATCCGAGCTCGCTGGCGAACATGGTGACATCATAAGTGTCGAGGATGTCCTTGCCGTTGTGCATGATCGAGCTGCTCTGCTGGCGGATGTGCTCGCCGTTGAACAGATGGGTGGCGAAGGTCATCGCGGGCAGCTGCACGGTGTCGGTGTTGTGGAGCATGATGACGGGGTCCTTGATGCCCGCGTCGAGCTGGACCAGGCAGAGGCGGCGGTAGAATTCGCGCTGTGCCAGATACGGAGTCCGGCTGCGGCAGCCGTGTTCTGCATTGCTGCAGGTCGGGACCGTGCCGAAATCGAGGTAGATGCCGTCAACTTTGAACCGTTCGAGCATCTTCTTGAATTTCCACACGAAAAACGCGCAGGCGGAACTGGCGGGACAGCAGTCGATCAGGAACGCTTTCCCTTTTTCCGTGTTGTAATCGAGCAGGTTTTCGGGCACCATGCGCCATTCGTCGCGGAACGCGGCGACCTCGGGATATTCATCCGAAAGATAGCGGTCGAGGTTGTAGGGAATGAACCGCACGCCGTATTTTTTCGCCGTGACGATCTGGTTGGCAAGCGTCTTATTACCCTTGAAACTTTCGGGTGTGGGCAGGTCGGCGAAGCAGCGACCAAGCGCGCCGCCGGCCGATCCGAGCACCAGGTCCTGGATCTTTTCCGGGCGGGTCAGCGGGGTGACATACGCCCAAGTGTAGAAGTTGCACGGATAATTCGCCGGGAACGGGCGCACCGGGCTTGCCAGCAGACCGAACTCGAAGTCAAGTTTTTCCCCCCTTTTCAGTCGTTCGGCGAGCGAAACTTCGAACACGGTTTCGTCTTCGCCCCGGTCCAGCGAATAGACCTGACGCGAGCGGTTTTTCCAAGTTGCGGAGGTTTCGGTAAAGAAGCAAAGCCCCTTGTCCTCCATACCGATCCAGACCATCGGGTAATACTGCAGCGGCTGCTTGCCCGGCTGGATCCGGCGGGTGAGCTTGGCGCCCCACGAACAGGAACTTGAGCTGGCATGGAGATATTTTGCCAGCGAGGTCGGGATCCGGATGCGGAGTTTGAGTCCTTTCAGGTTTTCCTTCGCGGTCAGCGCGAGCCGGAAATAGGATACGCCGTCGTATTCGATCCAGCCGCGGTTTTCCACCTCGCAGCGGTCGCTTTCCAGTCCCGCGGTGAATTCCGCCCGGTGCGGGTCGGCTTTGCCGGGCATGACACGTGCAGAACCGAGCGGTTTGCCGTTGGCAATCAGTTCAACCGGAGCTTTCAGCAGTTCGGTTTCACGCGAGGTGATCGATGCCGGGAACAGGCTCTGTTTCCAAGTATAGGTGCGTCCCCACATCGAGACGGCGAAACCGCCCGGGGCGGCCCCGGTTTTCATCGGCGTGAACGGCGGGATGATCCGGTTGTCGAACTTCATCGATGCCCATTCGCCGAAACCGGGAAAATGGATCTGTTTTTCCGACAGCAGGACGGCATTGTTCCTGCCGTTCAGGATGATTTTGTAATCGCCGGCCGGATTGTTCCGGTCGAACGGAAGATCGACGGGCGCATCGTCTTTGACCGGGATTTCGGCGACGGTCTTTTTGTCCGGGCTCTGCAGTCTCAGCGTATAAGGTGCGGCGTCGGCGAATTTCGAGCGGATCATGAACATGCGCGGCTTCACCTGGATCCAGCCTTGTCCGAACTTCGGCGAGGCGGAGAAGAGGTCCTCATTCAGCTTGAACGGGCGGACCTGGCGCATCAGCAGCGTCTTGCC
>JAZUCR010000282.1:0-4394 GCA_045639225.1 Victivallales bacterium | reverse complement strand
TGTGCCGGGCTTGCAGGGGAAACCGCCGGGTTTCTTATTGTCGGAAAACGAACCGCCGATCCAGCAGACGGAGCAGAATGTGTCATATTGTCCTTCTTTCCGGATTTTGTCGATGATAAGTTTGCCGCAGCGGTTCCAGGTCAGTTCTTCGGTATGGAGTTCGACTTTCCCGCCGTTGGTTCGGAATTCCGGTCCGACTTTATCCGGATACAGATTGAAATCGGCGTTTTTGACCAGATTCTGCGCACTGACCGGCAGAAAAAAACTGAATGCTGCAAGAACTGAAAAAATGGTTTTGATGATCTTCATAATGATTCTCCTATGTTATGGCTGTTCCAAATAATTGAAATTCATAAAATCAAGACTGTTCATCGGGAATTGGAACTATCTTCCGCGGTACAGCTGCCAGCCGCTGTAGACATATGAATTCTTTCCTGTATTGATGAAAATATTGGCTCCGTTGACTTTGTCATTTGGCCAGTCATGCAGTATGGAATCAAAAAACTCCACCTGATTTAATGGTGCACAATGTCCGTCAAGGAAATTGACATTGACTCTTTTGTTGTGGACCAAAGCAAATCTGTCTTTATTCCCCGATTCAGCGAACGTCAGTGCAAAATGCTGCTGTCTGGACCAGTCCGAAGTTCTGGAATCTCCGTTCTGTAAATATTTGGAGGGTTCTTTGATATATTTCGTTATTATATATGCGGTATTCAGATTGGAGCCCTTAAGTCGATAATATCGGTTTCTATCGTTCACTTTTAAATTGGGATTAACATTGTTTCCGGAAACAAATCCTTTAGCGCCATATCCATAATATTCATTTTGACTGCGGTAATCCTTTGTGCTGTGACATTTGAAAAGGTGGCGCTGATTAGGCAAAGTATATTGCAGTTCTTCAAACATGAGGAAAGTTCCCATTCCATCTCCGATTATCCCCACCATATATCCATTGTATTCATCCATATAAAAGTGATGATACCGCATGTATTCTTTAAGGGTATTTAAACAGGAAATGGCCTGTGCTTTTTTCTTCGCCGCGTTCAATGCGGGCAGCAGCAACGCCGCCAGGATCGCAATGATAGCGATTACCACGAGGAGCTCTATCAATGTGAATCGACGGGATGGGAATTGCGATTTTCCATTTTCCATGAATGTTTGAGTTAATTTGGCTTGTTTCATAATAAACCTCTTTTTTTATGTTATGGGTTGAGTATTACGGATTTGAAATCATTTTCTGTTCAGTTTGGATTGCAGTGTTTCAGCAGTTCCGCCCAACTTCACACTTTTCCGGATGACGAGTTTCGCGGGGATCCGCAGGATGATCTGGTCGGCATTGTGAGTTTTCAGCTGTTCGGAGAGCAGATCGATCGACCGGCAGAACGTCGCGGCCATCTGCCGATCGATCGAAGTGAAATAGGCAGCCCCGGCAGAGCCGTTCTCATAATCTTCCAGATTGTCAAAACTCAGGATGTCCGGCATTTCCCCGTAATTGGAGAAGGCTTCCCGGATCGCCTGGGAAAAATATTCGCTCAAGCTGATGATCAGCGTCCGGTCCGGAAAATCGGCGCACCGGGAAAAATAGCGGTCGGCGCGCAGATAAGCATTGAGATTGCAGGAAGTTTCCAGAAAGACAGTTTCGATTTTCTTCTCTGGAACCTGCAGACACTGCAATATCCGCTGAACCGTTTCCGCGTCTGCGGCAGAATTCCTGTGCTCGGCCTGGACAATCAGGATTTTATCATAACCGTCGAACCGTTTCTTCCGGTTGAATTCCAGCAGGGGTTCAGTGAAATCCGGAATCACCTGACTGCACGAGATCCGGTCCTCGAGAAAAGTATTTCCGAACACCACGATCCTGCCGGTATATTTCCAGAGGACCTTCAATGTAAACTCGTCAATGAAAGAAAAGGAGATCAGCAGACCGTTGGTCTTCCGGAGTTTCTGACCAGCGAGATCGGGGTGCCGGAGTTCATAATAGGAGATCAGCACCGGTTCGATGCCAAGTTCGGAGAAATGTTTCAGCAGGCGGAAGGAGGCGTCGTAAACCAGCGGATCGGTATTCTCCGGATCGGGCAGCGGACCCGCGTAGGCAATCACAGGAATGACTGGCGGATCATGTTTGATGAATGTTCCGCTCTGCGGTTTCCGGTAGAGAATATCTTGTTCCACCAGCACCTTGAGGATCCGGCGGGCGGTAACCGGCGAGATTGCAAAATGTTCCGCCTGTTCCCGTTCGGACAGGACCGGGGACCCCTTCGGCAGCCGTTTTGCCAGAAGTTCATCCCGGAATTTTTCCGCCAGTTCCGCAGTTTTGGTTTTTCGTCCGTAAAACATGATAATCCTGTTTGTTCCGCCTGTTCTGCCTGTAATTATAAGCAAAAATCAGCGAATTGCAAGGTTTCAAAACTGCAGGGAATATAAATTCAAAAAAAAAATTTTAAAACTGCAACAAAAAACCTGTAGCAGTTTGAAGAACTGGTTTTCAATCCATCGCGGGGTTAACTCCCCGCTGCTTGCGACGGGGATAACTTAACCGGAAACAAAAGTATTATTCGGGATCGAACCGGAAGAGTTTGCAGGTATTTTTGAAATTGTCGAACTTGACTCCGCGGACCGTTGCGGTCATGTCGCCTGCATAAATCACCGTGGGATCGACGCAGTCGTCCGCAAAATCCAGAAATGCCCGGATTTCTTTGGCAAAAGACGGATCGAAAGTCATTCCTGCCTTGATTTCCACCGGTATCAGGTGTCGGTTATTGTCGATGATCAGATCGACTTCATGCCGGCCCTGCACCCGGAAATAATAAAGACCGGGAAGCTGTTTGCCGAGATTGTATCTTGCTTTCAATGCTTCGGCAACGACCAGGTTTTCGAACAAACCGCCGAGCAGCGGGTCGCGCGCCACTTGTGAAACGTTTTCGATGCCGAGCAAGGAGGCGGCCAGCCCGACTTCAGTAAAGTAAATTTTAGGAGCCTTGATCAGCCGTTTGCCAAAATTCCTGAAGTAACACGGCAGCCGGAATACAATGTAACTGGCCTCCAGAACAGACAGCCAGGAACTCAGGGTTGTTGATGATATGCCGATGTCGCCGGACAAGTCGGACATATTGACGACCTGACCGACCCGGCCTGCCAGCAGTTTGAGGAAAGTTTCGAACGCATGCTGATCGGAAACATTGATCAGCTGCCGGACATCCCGTTCCACATAGGTGGCGTAATATGCCGGGTAGAGCATGGTCGGCGGGATGTTTTCATCATAAAGCCGCGGCATAAAACCGTTGAAGATATATTCGTCACGGGAAAGGGATATTCCTGCATCCGAAAGTTCTTCTATCGACAGAGGAAGCAGCTTCAGGATCCCGGTCCTGCCCGCGAGGGATTGGGAGATTTCCGCATGAAGTTTCGGCTGGTGGGATCCGGTCAAAATGAATTGCCCCTTCTTTTTCGAAGCATCGGCAAGAACCTGAATGGTGCTCAGCAATTCCGGTACACGCTGAACTTCATCGATGATGACCGGCGGTTTGTATAATTCGAAAAAAGCGTTGGGATCGTTCATTGCGAGATCCCGTGCAGCCTTGGTTTCCAGATTCACATAAACATGGTCGGGGAAGAGAAGTTTGGACAGGGTGGTTTTCCCGGACTGACGCGGACCGAGTATGGTCACGACCGGGAAATACCGGGCCATTTCCAGCAGATGCGGTGCGATCTTTCTTTTTATCATGAGAATTCTCCAAGTTTTCCAAATGTAACATAGCACGATCTGTGTAAATTTCAAATCGGATTTGAAATTTGCACAAAAAAATGATCACGGATGCCTATTTCAGGGGCATGCCGGCGTGGAGCCGGGGATACGCGAACTCCGGAGGACACAGTGGACTTAGCGGACATCGCGGAAGTTGATGCTGCCGGCACGGCAGTCTTCCCAGTATTCCCAGTATTCCCGGCATTCTTTTCCCCGCGGCGGCGCGTCCGGCAGTTCTTTTACGGAATATACTAATTTTCTGTTGCATATCGGGGTTGACAAGTGGATTTTTCATGTGTATATTACCAAGTTCGAAATAAAAAAACATTTCTTGAGGATCGGAAAAACATTGCGGAACCTGTTTTTCAGCAGTGTAAAACAACTTTACCGACAGGAATCAGACAAACATGAAAGAAAAGAAAATCATAACTGCCCTGGTGCTGGCGGCGGGAATCGCCGGAACAGGTCTCCTTTACGGAGCACCGCCGCAGGAAAAAGAGGAACCGAACATCCGGACCATACGTCTGCTGCAGGACGACGGACAGGCACGGATCGTCAGCAAGGTCTATGAACTCAAACATGTGAAAGCGACCGACATCCCGCCGTTCATCCAGGCGGCGGTCAAGCGCTACAGCACCCGATCGAACGT
>JAZUCR010000281.1:0-2851 GCA_045639225.1 Victivallales bacterium | reverse complement strand
CGTCCAGGAAATAAATCCGAAGAAAATACCGTCGGCGATGTTATAGGGAAAAGGCATCATGACGATCGCCACCAGACACGGCAGCGCTTCCGGGGGATCGTTGAAGTTGATCTGGTTGATCTGGGAGACCATGCAGTAACCGACCATGAACAGAGCCGGCGCGATGGCGAAGGCCGGGATCGTCGTGAAAATCGGAGCGAAAACGACCGAGATCAAAAACATTGCGGCGGTCGAGTAAGCGGTCCACCGGGTCCTGCCGCCGGCCAGAATGCCGGTGGCGGATTCCACGTAAGTAGTGGTGGTGGTCGCCCCCAGCAGAGCGCCGGCGGAAGTGGCAATTGCATCGGCAAGCAGCGCGTATCTGACCCGCGGCAGCCGTCCGTCCTTGTCCATCATGCCGGATGCGGAAGCGATCCCGGCCAGCGTTCCGATCGTGTTGAAAAGATCGTCGAACAGCAGCGTGAAGATCACGACCAGGAAATTGATGGAAAACAGCAGATTCAGCCCCTGGAGGGAACTTTCCTGCGACGCCCACTTGTCCACATACAGGCACTGTCCGACCAGAGAACCGAACTCCTTGAACGCCTGGCCGCAGGCGCCGATGCTGAAGGACGGATACAGCGAAAACATTCCGGCCTGCGGATTCACCTGATAAAGCCCGGTCATCTGACAGATGATCCCCAGACCCCAGGTGATCAGGATCCCCCACAGCAGCGATCCGGGAACCTTGCTGTGATAGAGTTTCACGGTGATCACGGTTCCGAGGATCGCCAGCACGGCGCAGATCCCCGAAACACTGAAATTCTTTCGGAAGGGAACCAGCGTGGTAAGACAGGGTCCGCCGATGATGATCTTCGAACCTTGAAGCGCGATGAATATGATGAAAAGCCCGATCCCGACGCTGATGGCGATCTTCAGCGGACGCGGTATGATATCGAAAAGCATTTCGCGCACCCTCGTCAGAGAGAGCAGGATAAAAATCAGTCCTTCCACGAAAACCGCCATCATCGCGAACTGCCAGGAGATATTCATGGAAATCACGACCGAAAAGGCAAAAAACGGCACGATGCCGACGCCGGGAGCCAGCGCGAACGGATAGCGGGCCAGCAGTCCCATCAGAAACGTTCCGATCGCAGCCGACAGCGCCGCCGCGATCATCGCACCGCCGGCGGGCAGTCCGATCTTGCTCATGATGTTCGGATACAGCGCCAGAATATACGCCATGGAAAGAAAGGTCGTCAATCCTGCCAGAAATTCCGTCCGGAGCCGGACCGGCTGTTCATCGGTTATCTGTTCGGTCATTTTTCTTCTTCATCTTTCTGTTTGATTCCAGTTCGAAACCATGCAACATGGATTCGGGTAATATATCTTGCCGGACAGGAATTTCAATATCTGCATCCGATGAAATTCTGCTGAAAAAACAAGAATGACAGGACCCCGCCGAGTATTCCAGGATAGGGGCAGCCAAAGCCAAGTCCCGATGCAATCACCATTTTTTTGATAATTATGCTGAATTTTATTGACAATCTTCTCGAAATGCTGTATATTATGGAATAATTATCGAAAAAAGCGGAACTTTTTAATAAAAAATAAGGAATTTTGAAAAATGAGCAAAATCAAAGCGGATCACATCTTTACCTCGGAATCGGTATCGGAAGGACATCCCGATAAAGTCTGCGACCAGATCTCGGACGCCATTCTGGACGCCTGCCTGGCGCAGGATCCGAACAGCCGTGTGGCCTGCGAAACGCTGGCCACGACCGACCTGATCGTGATTTCCGGTGAAATCACCACCAAGGCGAAAGTGAACTGGGAACAGATCGCCCGCGGCGTGGTTGCCGACATCGGCTATACCAGCAATGATATCGGATTCTCTGCGGAAAGCTGCAAGGTTTTCGTGAGCATTCATGCCCAGTCCGGCGATATCTCCCAGGGAGTGACCGAAGGACAGGGCCTGCACAAGGAACAGGGCGCCGGCGACCAGGGCATGATGTTCGGTTATGCCAGCAACGAAACCAAAGAACTGATGCCCGCAACCATTCTTTACGCTCACAAGATCGTCGGAGAACTCGCCAGACTGCGCAAGACCCAACCGAAAAAATATGCGTTCCTGCGTCCCGACGCCAAGAGCCAGGTCTCAATCCATTACAAGGACGGTGTGCCCGTGGCGGTCGATACGATCGTGGTCTCCCAGCAGCATACGCCCGACATGAAGAAAGAACAGCTCGAAAAACTGGTCAAGGAAGTAGTTAAGAAAGTCATTCCCGCGAATCTGCTCAAAGGCAAGATCAAATACCACATCAACCCGACCGGCCGTTTCGTGGTCGGCGGACCGAACGGCGACACAGGCCTGACCGGACGCAAGATCATCGTGGACACCTACGGCGGCGTCGGATCCCACGGCGGCGGCGCGTTTTCCGGCAAGGATCCCTCCAAAGTCGACCGTTCCGCGGCTTACATGGGCCGTTATATCGCCAAGAACCTGGTGGCGGCCGGACTGGCCGACAAGTGCGAGATCCAGCTTGCTTACGCCATCGGCGTGGCCGATCCGCTCTCCATCAACGTCGACACCTATCAGACCGGCGTATTCGAAGACGATGCCGTGCTCGAAAAGATCGTCCGCGCGGTCTTCGATATGACCCCGGCCGGCATTATCCGGCAGCTCAAGCTCAAAAATCCGAAAGGCTGGTCCTATCGCCAGACTGCCGCCTACGGTCACTTCGGACGCGATATCTTCCCGTGGGAAAAGACCGACAAGGTCGATGCGCTGATCGATGAAGCCCGCAAATACTGCGACTGCGAATGCGATTGCGGCTGCTGCGAAGAAGAACACGCCGCCAAAAAGAAAGCG
>JAZUCR010000280.1:0-3926 GCA_045639225.1 Victivallales bacterium | reverse complement strand
TGCGAACGGACGGACCCGTTCCAGTTCGTCATAGTATTTATACTGGCAATACCCCAGCACATCCTCCGCGCTCCGGATGATGACGACCTGATCGAGCTCGTTCTGCCGGATTTTCAAGGCCAGATTCTGGATGCGCCCGATCAGACTGGAATCCATCATGAAACGTTTGACCGCGGGAACATCCTCCCATTCGCAGACTTTCGCTTCGATTCCCTGCTGTTTCAGCTCGGCGGCTTTTGCGGCGACTTTTTCCGACGGCGTATAACGGGTCAGACCGCGTTTCATGGAATGATACCGCGCCGCGACCGTATAACCGCTTTCATCCAGCGCCCGGCAGATTTCCGGATAGGCTTTTTCATCCGTCGAATCCGGGAACAGCGTCGGTCCCAGAGAAGCGACCCTGACCGTGGTCCGGCCGTTGGCCAGAAAATATTGTTCCGCCCGGGCGATCAGCTCCTTGCCCGTTTCCACATCGGTGATCAGCGGCGGCATCAGATACCCGGTGGATTTGGCGGAGGTCACCTGGTCCGTCCATGGTGAAATATTCCGCGTGACGATCTGCGCGACAGCGGCACCGGCCAGCTGTCCGTCTTCCTCGGCCAGGATGACTCCTGCCGGGTCGAAATTCGGCGACAGGATCAGGTGCTCCAGAAAGAATTCCGGCGTTACCGGGTCCGCATGGAGCACGCGGTTGTAAAGACGATACAGGTTCCTCCAGTCTTTTTCCTGAAAATTGCGGTAGATCATAGCGTTGTCCTTTCGTGGTTTATTTCAAATTCAGATGGATGCGAACTCTGGACCCTTTATTTTCCCTTTTTTGCTTTGAGTCTGGCGCCGCGGCACCGGGTGATGCACATCCGCAGCTGGGAGCGGCTCAACCCGTCCTTGATCTGAACACCGGGCGTCGGATTTTCATAAGTCACCGGGATATACCATTCATTCAGGCGTGCTGCAGTTTTTTCCACGGCCTGCCATTCCCGGCTGCCGCCGCGGCCGAGCCGGAGCGCATGGTGATAGTTCAGCAGGGCATACTGGATCCGCAGCATTTCCGCGCCGTAAAGCACACCGCGCAGATCCTCGCCGATCCGGTATTCCATTTTGTCGTAATAACGGAGTTTTTCCAGCTCGAGTGGAGTCACCACCGGCGGAATGTCACGAATGGCCGGGAGATCTTTCCAGTTGCGCCGCTGTTCTTCCGCCAGGAGACGCTGCAGCCCGGACACTGCCGCATCCGCATTCCGGACCGCATCCTTCAGGGCCTGAAGGATCTCCGGTTCCGTCGGATAATGCGCGGAGGTGATTTCCGCCGCCGGACGGTCTCCTTCCATCTGCAGCAGATCGGTCAGGACCGAGGCTCCCCAGTTGCGCCACAGAGAAATATCCTTGCCAGCAGTTTCCAGCCGGTTGTAGATTTTCCGCATGCGGACGGCATATCTGTCGTATTTGCGCTCGAAATATTCGGACAGGAAAGCTTCTTCGTCCGTATCGATATCCCACGCGAACTGCGTATGCAGCAGCTGGGTCAGCGCCCGGACGCCCCAGTTCGGGGAAAGGTTGTGCATATAGGTCGCGCCGGTGCAGCCGCAGGCATGATAATAACGCATTTCCGCCGGGATCAGCCGTCCGAAGACCAGCGGCAGGTCTTCGTATTTGGAAACATTGTAATATTCGCCCGACCAGAGCGCCAGACCGGGTGCCATGCGGTGCCAGCCGGTCATCGAATCGTCGTAAACCCGGTTCAACGTGCACGAACGGTCTTTCAGCTGATGCCGGTAGCAGCGTTTGATCGGATAGAAGATCACCATGCAGCCGCTGTCGATCAGATTCTGCGGCACCGGCTGAGTCGGCGCGGACATCGTGGCAGTTCCTTCATAGGACAAAGTATTGAGCATGACCGGACGGTCCAGATGCCGCTGCAGATAAGACTGGATCTCGGAAAGCAGCCTCAGATTCTGGTCGGACCCGTTGCCCATGTCCTTGCAGTGCGGACAGCTGCAGGTCTTGCCCCAGGTGTCGAACCCCCACAGATCGAGAATGTCGATATCTTTCATCTCCGTTTGCAGGATCGTGCAGATCCGGGCGGACAGCCAGCGGATCATTTCCGTATTCGAAAGGCACAGTTGCGTTTTTATAGCCAGCGCTTTGTCGCGTTTCCCGTTCTCGGGCAGACCATACCAGTCCGGATGCGCTTCCCAGATCGTGCGTCCGTCTTCCATCGGTGTATCGGGTGCCATGATCTTCTGCAGCAGATGTCCGCCTTTCCGCGAGAGCATGCCCAACTTGTCGGCAAATTTGCCGGTGGCGGCTTTCCGGAACACCACATTGATCCGGCTGCGCGAGAACCAGCGGAGCAGATCCACAGAATCGTCCGATTCCCGGTATTGATCGATCATCCGGTGCCGGAACGATGGCGTGAATTTCCCCTTCGCCTTCAGAAAATCCAGCGAGGGATTTTCCGGTGCAGATTCACCGTAAACGCCGGGTTCGAGCCAGCGCCAGCCCTGGATCCGCAGCAGTTCATAGATCCCGTTGAGCAGACCATTGCGTCCGGATCCGATCACCCGGATGCCGTTTTTCTCCGGTTCCAGCTCAAAACTTCCAGTGAAATCATTGCCCCGGATTTCCAGTTCGATAAACGGTTCATCCGACGGTTGCGTTTCGCTTGCAATGATTTCCAGACCGGGCATCGCTTTGCCGAGAAAAACCTTCAGCTCCGAGGCGGCATAAGCCGTCGTGCAGCGTGCGCCGGCGGCGGGATCCCGGCGGAAATCGATTTCGTTTTCACTTTCCGCCCAGACCCGCCATAAACGGGCGGCATCCGGATATCTCAAAACGATATGCAGTTTTCCCATGACTTGTTTCCTCATGCTATTCGGATTTGCCGAAAGGTCCGTTTTTCAGTTCGACGATCCGGATATCTCCGATTTTCAGTTCTTCTTCCAGTTCCGCGGCCAGTTCTTTCATTCTGTTCAAAATTTCCGATTCACTTTTCCGGCAGGTAAAAACGGGGTATGCGGTAGCCAGACTCATCACGGCGTCTCCGGCGGCATCCCGGACCGGCACCCCGAGTGCATGGATCAGGTCATCCACATCCATGGAAACGTAACCCTGTTTCCGGATGGCGGTCAGCTGCTTTTCCAGTTTCGGCAGAGTGGCGGCTTCGCGCCAGACCTCACGGTCGGGCAGACCATACCGGCGCACGATCCCCCGGACCACTTTCTGGGGCGCAAAGGCCAGCAGGATCCGGCCGTTGGCGGTGCTGTACCAGTCCGCCGGATAAAATTTGCCGTTTTCCTGTTCCACCTGCAGGGTTTTGACCGGCTTGCGTTTGACCAGCGTCAGCCGTTTTTCCTGATCCCGCATCCCGACGACCGCCAGCTCATTCAGCCACAGCATGAGATTGTCCGCACAGCGGCCGGCTTTGTCGATCAGTTCTTTCCAGGGATTGACCTTCAGCCCCAGCCGGGTGAGCCTTCTCCCGCGCCGGTACTTGCCGTATTGCACTTTTTCCAGCATCTGTTCTTCGCATAAAGCCTGCAGCAGATGCGACACATTCGAACGGGTCAGCCCGGTTTTTTCGGTGATTTCCGAAAAAGAATATTCCCCGCCCGAAGCAAAGAGCTCCAGCAGTACGATGATTTTCGGCATGATTTTGATCATGAAGAATTTCTCCCGACAGGAAATGTATCCCGTTTTGTCTTTTCCGGTCCGGGGAGAATATAAATCCTTATTTGCGATTATGCAACCGGTTTTTCCTGTTTTTTTCGTATTTCATCAAAGATATCATGAATTGTGCGAAAGGAGCGAAAAAAACTTGACAGACAGGAAATAATCTTCCATCGGCGAGAGAAATAAGTCATGGGATTAGAAATAGCGTGAAAAACGCGAAAAAAAGACAATAGAAGTGCAAGCCCTTCTTAAAAAAG
>JAZUCR010000279.1:0-2832 GCA_045639225.1 Victivallales bacterium | reverse complement strand
GGCTCCGCCAGGGGCGGCGTCCGGACGGTCTGCCGCCGGAACGTCCGCCGGAACGATGTCCGCCGGAACGCGGTGCGGGTTTCCGCCGGGCCGGATTGACTTTCTCCGGCAGGACCAGCTGATCTTCCTCCGGCAGCACGGTCTTGATCTTCATCTGCGCGTATTCTTCGATCTGCGGCATCACGTAGGCGCCGTATTCGCACACGAAACTGATCGACTTGCCTCTGGCGCCGGCGCGCCCCGTGCGGCCGATGCGGTGCACATAGTCCTCCGGATGGTCCGGCAGATCGTAATTGACCACATGGGAAATGCCCGGGATATGGATGCCGCGGGCCGCCACATCTGTCGCCACCACGACTTTCAGTTCACCTTTCTTGAACCGGTCCAGGATCTGCAGACGTTTGGTCTGCGGGATGTCGCCGGAAAGCAGTCCGGCATCCACGCCGTATTCATACAGCTTGTCCACCAGTTCGCTGTTCCGTTCCTTCCAGTTGCCGAAAATGATCATGCGTTCGAACGGTTCGTTGCGGATCAGCCACAGCAGGAACGCCAGTTTTTCCTCGCGCATGACCGCGTAGAAATGCTGGTCTATGAGATCAGTCACCACATGTTCCGGTTCGGTTTCGAACGACACCGGATCGACCAGCCACTTGTCCACCAGACGCAGGATCTCCGGTTCGAGCGTGGCGCTGAAGAGCATGGTCTGGCGCACGCCGGCTTTGGGCAGACGGCCGACGATCCGGCGCACATCGGGAATGAATCCCATATCGAGCATCCGGTCGGCCTCGTCGATCACCAGCGTTTCCACGCGGGAGAGGTCGAGATGTCCGCTCTGCAGATAATCGAGGATCCGGCCCGGCGTGCCGACCAGGATATCGACCGGATCGGCGAGCGAATTGCGCTGTTCCTTGTGGTCCATGCCGCCGAAAATCACCAGATTGTTCAGCGTGGTATATTGACCGAGACCGAGCGCATCGTTATGAATCTGGATCGCAAGTTCACGGGTGGGTGAAAGCACCAGCACGCGGCAGGCGCCGGGTTTCCGCTGATCGTCCGGAATCGGATTTTTGATCAGACGGGTCATACAGGAAGCCAGGAACGCGGCGGTCTTGCCGGTCCCGGTCTGCGCCTTCGCGGCCAGATCGCGTCCTTCCAGCGCGGCCGGCAGACATAATGCCTGGATCGGCGTGCAGTATTTGAACCCGAGCGTTTGTACGGCGGCAAGAATCTCTTTGGCCAGTGCCAGATCGGTGAACCGCGTCTTACCTTCTTCCGCGGGAACTTCCGCGATTTCCGGCATTGGCGGAGGTGTTTTTTTCACAGTTGCCTTTTTAGCGGGCGCGGGGGCACGTTCGGTCTTCGGCTTCGCATTCCGCCGGCTGTCCGCCGGACGGTTGTTCTTCTTCACCTCGCCGGAGACGGCGCGGACGGACGGATTGTTTTTCCGGCGGGTGTTCGGTGCGGCAGCCGGTTTCCCGGCAGCGGCAGTTTTTTTCTTCTTATCGGTTCCGGACTCGGAACTCGCGAACAGATTACGTCTCAACAGACGCAGACGCGCCATAAGGCGGAGATTGAATCCCCTGGCTTTCTTTTCCTGTTTTACCACGATGACAAAAATCTTCCCAGTTAGTTGAAGTCTCAAAATTTTTAAAATATATAATATACACGCGTAATGCGAAAATGCAAATCATTCTCCGCAAAAGTGCGGGAAAAGACCGCATGCATACAGAACACCGGGCCGTGGGAAACGATCCGGGAGGCGCTCCTCAGAAAACGAAAAAGCGGGGATCAGCTCTGTTTTTTCAGTGCATTGTCCAGCGTTTCGCCGAGGCTGCCGAAGGATTTCGGAGACGGTTTCGGGATCGGCAGATCGCCGATGACTTTACGCTGCTCTTCGAACAGGGAATCCAGTCCTTTTTTGGCGAGGTCGAGCATCTTGTCCAGTTCTTCACGGCTGAACGGGACCTCTTCGGCGGTGCCCTGGACTTCGATGAGCTTACCGGATTCGGTCATGACCACGTTCATGTCCACGTCAGCGGAGGAATCTTCTTCATAGCAGAGATCCAGCAGGCATTCGCCGTTTTTCATGCCGACACTGACGGCGGCGACATTTTCCCGCATCGGAAAATGCGGGATCAGCTTCTTTTCCATGAGCTTGCGGAACGCCAGCTGTAAGGCCACGGATGCACCAGTAATGGAGGCGCAGCGGGTGCCGCCGTTGGCATCCATGACGTCGCAGTCGATATAGATCGTATTCGGACCGAGGGCGATCAGGTCGATCACCGAACGGAAGGAACGTCCGATCAGACGCTGAATCTCCATGGTGCGGCCGCTCTGCTTGCCTTTGGATGCCTCGCGCTGGCAGCGCTGATGAGTGGAAGCCGGGAGCAGACCGTATTCACAGGTGACCCAGCCGCCGGGCACGCCCTGCTGCCGCATCCAGGGGGGCACGCCGGGCTCGAAGGAGACGGCGCAGATCACTTTGGTCCCGCCCATGTCGATCAGCGCGGAACCGATCGGATGATTCAGGAAATTCGGGATGATTTTCACTTTGCGCAGCTGGTCGTTGCGGCGGCCTTCCAATCTTTTCATTTCAGCAGATCCTTCCTGGAAAATTAATCAAATAAAAAGCCCGCGGCAGAAATTCCACGGCGCCCGGTCACAACGTTTATGGCTGCTTGGTTCCCCATCTGACCCGTTCACGCGCTTCCGACGCATGGGTTCCGCCGCAGGCGAAAATCCATCGTTCAGCAATCTTCAGGCTTCCGCTTGGGCCGCCTGTTTTTTGCATGACCCTTTACTAATAGCATCATTTTTGAAAAAATCAAGCAC
>JAZUCR010000278.1:0-2306 GCA_045639225.1 Victivallales bacterium | reverse complement strand
CATCAGACCGATCCAGGGCGTCTTGACCGGGAAATCGGCTTTGATATAGGCGTCCAGCCACTCGGCATACCGCTTTGCTGTATGGCTGCCGATGCTGACCGCTTTCACCGGCATGCCGTTCCGGTCCAGTTCATACTGGTTTCCCGAGGGCCAGCTCATCAGGAGATGTGCCGTGGTGCAGCCAAGGTTTTCTTTGCAGAAACGCATTATGTCCGCGGCATACCGTCCCCAGATCCCGTTGCCGTCCATGGCGATATAATGGTCATCCAGGACCGGCAGCGGCAGCGGATGGACCGTGACCTCGACCGGCAGTTTTTCCGTATGGCCGTCCGCCGTCGCTTCGACGGTGCAGCGGTAATTCCCGGGCTTTGCCGGACCTTTCAGGCGGATCCGCCAGGCGTAAGTATAGTTCGGTTTCAGGTCCGCGGGCTCCGCCGGCAGCAGATGGTTGGCGCCGATCCAGGTCTTGCGCTCCGATCCCGTGCTGTGCTGCATATACATCACCTGATAAAGGTCTCCCGGCAGTCCGTTCAGCTTCACCGTCAGGCCCTTTACGGGTTTACCGCCCGTCCGGACCATGAAGGTCCCAGAAAGCATTTCGTCCGGCGCCCCGAAAAGTTTCAGCGGACTGGTTTTTTCGACCGGAGAAGGAAGGGTGTCCGGACAGACATTGTCATCCGGATTCTCCCGCGGGAAAACCGCAAACGGCGTTTCCATCGGGAACGGTTTCTGCTTCGGGATCACTTTGACCAGATACCGGTTCCACAGGTCTTCCCGGATCGAACGGATCCGCGCCAGCCGTTCCGCGGATTCACTGTCGTCCGCCGGAAAGGCGATGATATAGTTCAGCACCATGATCTTTGCCGGATCGGCGATGAATTCCAGCTCGATCCCGTTTTCCCCCGCTTCGGCTTCGGCATCCAGATCGAAGAAGATGAGGTCTTTGAAGTAGACCCGGTAGAAATTGTCGTTTTCATCCGGTGCCCGCCGGATGAAAAGGTCGCGGTTCTGATCGGCGGCCTTCCGTTGGAAAATCTCCTTGCCGTTGATTTTCACGCAGCCGGAAGTCGGCTGATGATTGTGCGCCGCATAAGAAGGGATAGTAGTAGAGCCCAGTCCGACTGCCAGACGGTATTTCCCTTTGGCCAGTTTCAGGACCGCCTTCGCCTTCTTCCCCGGGCGGATCTCCACCCAGGAGCAAAGCATCGGATCCCGCCATGACGAGCCCCTGCCGCCCCGGAAAGCATCCCTTGCCAAACCTTTCCAGATCAGAGCCTTGTCGCCGCGGACCGCACCGTCCTGCGGCGCGGCCTTCGCCGAACCGAGATCGTAAATCTTCAGCCGGCTGTCCATGCTTGCGGTTTTGCTCGCCTGAATTTTCACTTCAAACGGGAAGAACCCGTAGAAATCTCCGTAATCATGATTATCCGCTCCGTTCATGTGTACCCCGGCGACAATGTTCCGCGCGGGCGCATAGAACGCTTTGGAGAGTTCCGGCAGTTTGAACCTGGCGCGGTAGATCCCGTCTTCCTCCGGGGTCAGCCGGGTCGGGACTCCGGGCCAGTTCAGCTGCGTCCATTGACCTTTGAACCTCCAGTTCCGGCCCGAGTCGATCACATACAGCGTCAGCGCCAGCGAATCCGGCTTGTCCTTCACCGGCATGGCGACCACGATCTCGTCTCCCTTCTTTTCCACAGTCACGTTATGCGCCTGCGGCTGCTTCAGCTCCTGATATTCGCTGAATACCATTTCCCTGCCCATGATCTTCACGGAGACCTGCCCCATCCGGTTCACTTCCCGGCTTGCCGGAATGGTGTACAGCCCCGGTTTCGGGAAGATCGGAGGAAGCGAAAACTCTTTCCCCATGAGATAGATCCGCGGCGCTTTTTCGATCCGCATCTGGATATAGCCGATCTTCCCGTAAATATACCGGGAAATCGAACCTTCCTTGTTATTTGCGGTCAATACGGCCACTTTTCCGTTTTCCTCCCTCGCACTGGTGTTCGGCGAGGTTTTCCACCCGGCCAGCGCCGACTCCGCGGCAAAAAGGCCGGTTCCAATGACGGACAGCACCGCAGCAAGCGCGATCCGTTTTACCTGACCGTTCCGGACGGTCTTGTTTTGTCTTCTGTTTTCCATGGGATATCTCCTTGTTCAATTATATAGAGCCAATTTCAAAACGTTTTGGCTCTTCTTGTTAAAAAGTTGTTTTTTTCAGCGTCAAACCAATTTTGACGCATCGACTGTGATTTTTTCTTGAAAAAGTCACGAAAAATCATGTTTCATGGCATAAACCTCCTTACCAA
>JAZUCR010000277.1:0-2414 GCA_045639225.1 Victivallales bacterium | reverse complement strand
ATTGCAGCGGCGGAACCCGGACGATTCGGCTATTTCAGCGATGGGCAGCAGCGTGTTTTCCAATTGATACAACGCCTGGCCGATCCGGTAACGGGTCAGATATTCCTGCGGCGTGGTATGCTGTTTCTTGCGGAACAGACGCAGCAGCGTGGTCCGGTGCAGGTGCATCTCCGCCGCCAGCGCATCCACATTGAACGCCGGATCGTCATACCGGGTGCGGATCAGATGCAGACATTCGGAAAAAATCCCCTGGTCGGAATCATTCTCGGAAACGTTTCCGGGCAGTCTCGCGATCAGTTCGGCATACAATGCCGTCAGCAGCCGGAACGACTCATCGGACCCGACCGCGAGATTTTCCATGATCTCCTGATACAATTCCACGAGGCCGGACCCGGTCTCCAGCGGTCCGGTCGGATAGCCGTAGGACTGCATGAATTCCACCGCATGGGGACCGTCGAACGTGGCCCAGTAAATGTCGGCGCCGTCCTCGGAAAGCACCGTCTTTCTCCGGTGTTCCCCCGGCAGTTTATAGAGACTTTGTCCCGCGGCAAGCAGGACCGTCTTGCCCGCCTGTTCGATCTCACACACACCCCGGGAGACGGTGCAGAGCTCCACCGCATCGATGCCGTCCAGATCGACATGCAGACCGGCATTGCGGAAATGGTTGACCCCAGCCGAACGGGGATGGAACGGCAGCGGTATCTGCGGGATCCTCGATCGAACGGTCTGGTGCATGAAAAACCTGCGGTCAGAATTTATTCAGGGTGCTGCAGAGAATGAAGCGGACGATTTTTGCCGGGTTATCCAGACCGTGGGGATGATGTCCCCAATAAGGACGTTTGACCACTTCGGCCTTGCCGCCGGCGGCGATCCAGCGTTCCGCCAGGAGCAGACCGTTGGTTTCCGCATTCACGGTGTTATCCGCCAGGCCGACGATCATCAGCAGGGGGATCCCCGCCTTGACCATCGGCAGATAATTGTTGACCGGCGACAGCGGATGATTTTTCAATCCTTCGCCATTGTCTCCCAAGCCGTAGGCGCGGCTGATTTCCACCTGGTCGGGCCGTCCGCTTTCGATGCGGTAGGAGAGGCTGGAAACAGGCGCGTCGGCATAAATACAGGCAACAGTTTCCGGATAACTGGCGGCATAACGGAAGGAATAAAGTCCGCCCAGACTCATGCCGATCAGCGCGGCTTTCCGGGCGAAACCGAGCGTCTGCACGAAGTCATACATGGACTTCATGATCTCGACCGCTTCGGGATTGCCGAATTTGCCGAAAACGTCGATATGGACCATGTGATAACCCATTTCGAGAAGCTGTTTGACGCCGTTGCGTTCGGGGAAGGCGGTGGGCCACTCGGGGAGCCAGAACCAGAGTTTTTCTTCCAGCGGTTCGGGCGGTTCCACGATCTGAGCCGTGCAGCCGTTCAATTTGAACTTGTGGCGGAGTCCGCCCTGCCACTCGTCGCAGGATATCTCATCGGCAAAATGCAATTTCGCTTCCATGTCCGTTTCACTCCTTCGATGCTTTCTTCCCCGAGGCGGGATTTTCGGTCACGCGGACGTAATCCAGCACATAGGAGCGTTCCGCGCCGTCACGCTTGATGCTGCGTGTGTAGATCGCAAAATAGGTCAGTTTGGCCGGTTCGAACGGGGGCTGATTTTTGATCGCCCGCTTTTTCGCATTGTAACCGTCCCGGGCAATGTCGAAAGTGCGGATGCTGAAGTTCGAATGGATCTCGCGCGTGCTGAACCGGATCCAGTCCGAATGGTTTTTGCCGTCTTTGCCGATATAGCTCCAGCAGGCCATGTGATCGAGCGCCGGATCGGGGCTTTTGAAGCGGATCTCGACCGTGCGGGCCTTTTCCAGATCCGCACCGTTCAGCTTGGTCAGCGTGAGGTCGCCGTAGGAATTCTCCCCTTTCGGATAGGTGATGAAAACCTGCAGTTCGCCGTTTTCATATTTCAGCCGGCAGTTATCTTTGACCGCTTTGGATTTCCCCTTGACCGTCACATGCCGTTTGAGGAAGGTTTTATTGACCGAGGAAAAATCCTCCAGCGCGGGATCGCCTTTGCCGACCATCAGGATCGCGGGCAGGTGCATCACGTTATGGAAATTACCGTAGACGGGGATCCAGCAGGACTTTTCATAGTTCTGACCGACGCCGCTGCATTTGTTGCGGCAGATATTCATGCGCAGGAGCGGATTCACCGAGTCCGGATCGATGCCGATCTCCTTCAGCGGAATGGCCATTTCCAGCGAATAGAAATCCTTGCCGCGGAAAACCTTGAGATCCGCCGTGGTGTTCCATTTGCGGTCCATCTTGCCGAACTTGGTATAATCGAGGATCACGCCGTTCTGGTTGACCGTGATGTTGCGCAGCGCTTTGGCCGGCATGGCATCGGTGCGGAA
>JAZUCR010000276.1:0-5414 GCA_045639225.1 Victivallales bacterium | reverse complement strand
TGCTGTCCACCAGATCCCAGAACTGCCGCCGTGCCAGCGGGTCCACCCCGGTGGGCGGTTCGTCCAGGACCAGCAGATCGGGGTCGTGGATCAGCGAACAGCAGAGACCGAGTTTCTGTTTCATGCCGCCGGAAAGCTTTCCGGCCGGACGGTCCAGGAACGGATACAGACCGGTGCTCTTGGTCAAGTGATCGATCCGGCGGCGCCGTTCCGCGGCGTCATGGCCGAACAGTCGGCCGAAGAACTGCAGATTTTCCTCCACCGTCAAAGTAAAATAAAGATTCTTGCCCAGCCCCTGCGGCATGTAGGCGATCCGGGGACAGACCAAGCTGCGGTGCCGGGCATCGCGCATGCTGCCGCCGAGGACTTCAAGCGTGCCGGTCTGCATGGCATGGGCGCCGGTGATGAGTGAGAGCAGAGTGGACTTGCCCACGCCGTCCGGTCCGATCAGCCCGATCAGTTTCCGGGACGGGATATCGAGCGAAACATCATCCAGACCGACGGCTTTCTTATAACGCAATGACAGATTCCGGAAACTTACCGCCGGCGCATCACCGGAGGGAACAGGGTTCCCGTTCATTTCCCGACAACTCCCTGTTCAGCCTTGGGAATGGACTTCTTGCGCTGCAGGAAATCAGGCCATTCCGCCTGATCGTCCATGCGGACCCAGGCAACGCCAGGCAGTCCGGTTTTGACCGTGTCGATATATTTGCGGAGCAGCTCCGGATCGATTTTCGCCTTGATGCGGAACATCAGTTTCTGCCGTTCGATCTTGGTCTCGACGGTTTTCGGGGTGAACTGGGCGACACTGGCGACGAACGAGACTTTCGCCGGGATCGGCACGCTCGGCAGTGCGTCCATGATCAGACGCACGTCCGCTCCGATCTTGACCCTGCCGGCGACAGCTTCCGGCAGGAAGAAGGTCAGGTAGACATCGGTAAGGTCGACCAGATTCAGGACTTTTCCTCCGGCATTCAAAACTTCACCCTCCTCGGAGATCCGGTATTGGATCCGGCCTTCCAGCGGAGCGGTCAGCGTGCTGTCATCGATGTCCGCCTGGATCCGCGCGGCGTCGGCTTTGGCAGCGAGGACGGCGGCTTCCGCCTGCTGGATCGCCGCCGTGGCCACATCCACTTCGGCTTTGGCGGATTCATACGAAGCCTGATCGTTTTCGACCGTCTGCTGCGAGGATGCGTTTTTCTCCAGCAGCCCCTTGACGCGGTTGTAGCGTTTTTCCGCATTCTGGCAGAGACTGACCTTCTGCATCAGGGTCGCTTTGGCGGAGGCGAGTTCCGATTCCCGAACCTTGATGATCGCCTTGGCCTGTGCGAGAGTGGCCTGCAGCACGTTGGTCTGCATATGAACCAGTTTCTGGCCTTTTTTTACATAATCGCCTTCGTTCACCAGGATCTTTTCGATTTTGCCCGCCAGTTTCGCAGCGATATTGACTTCAGTTGCTTCGAGACGTCCGTTGCCGGAAGCGAAAGCCGGATTCCGGTAGATGGCGTTTTCCCGATACGATTTGATTCCGTAGACAGCCAGTCCGGCCACTGCGATGACGATCAGCGAGATGATGATTTTTTTCATGTATTTCCCTTTCATTCGATCCAATCAATATACACCCGGATAAAATGAATTGCAATTGACGGTTTAAAAAATCCTCACGGCGGCCGTCAAAAAATCGCCGGGCTTGACATCCTTTGTCTCGTGTGTTATATTATAGTCTTATTATTATCTAACAAATTTAATCGATGAATTTGAGGTTTGACATGAGCGAAAAAGAATACGCGACCTACAGTGCACCGTGGACAAAAACTTTTGACCTGGCTTTTCTGATCGGCTGGCTGATCGGACTGGCGGTATTGACCGGCATTACCGTATATCAGCGGGACACGATCAGCATCGACAGCAATTTCTTCGCCTTCGGCGTTGTCAAGATCCTGCTGGTCTGCACGATCGCGCTGGTCGGAGGACTCATCTGCCGGAAATTCTGCGACACCGATGAAAAAGGCTACATCGTCTACACCCGCCCGACCAAGTTCAAAGTCAACTACACCCGGAAGCTGCAGCATTTTGCCGCTTATCTGGCGCCGCTGATCAACCCGTTCGGCAAACATGAAGGACTGCTGCCCCACCTGTGGGAAACGCTGTTCGTGATGCTGACTTTCCTGCTGCTGATCAAACCGCTGCGCGAAAACGTCCGCATCTTCATGCTGCAGTTCAACTCGATGGACCGTCCGGAAGACCGGCCCCATACACTGAAATGGATCATCCTCGGCAATGTGCTGCCGGGACTTCTGCTGAGCGTCTATTTCCAGTATCTCTTCGAAAAGGTCCTGGATGCCCCGTTCCTGGTCATGATCGTTGTCATCGCGGTAAGCATCGGCGACGGTTTGGCGGAACCGGTCGGGATGTATCTCGGCAAGCATAAATACACGGTTCCGGCGTGGAATTTCAAACGCCGTTACACGCGTTCCTATGCCGGCAGCGCCTGCGTGTTCATCACCACGCTGATAGCGGTTCTCGCCTTCCACGGTGATTTCCAGACCATGCGCCAGTTCATAGCCGCGCTGGTGATCCTGCCGCCGCTGATGACGTTTGCCGAAGCCTATGCGCCGCATTCCATGGACACTCCGGTCATGATGCTTTCCGGATATACGGTCCTGGCAGGGATCTGCTGCTGGGGCTGGTTCTGAACTCTGCGGTTACTGACACTACATCATATAAGGAAGGGGCATACCGATGGGTTTCGATTGGGATGATTGGGATTTTGACTGGGACGACTGGGATCTTGACATAGACATCCTGTTGCTGCTGCAGCAGTTCAGAAACGGCATCGGGGATATATTTTCCGGATTCCTGGCGGAAATGACCTATCTGGCCGATTCGCAAACGGTTCTCGTCATCATGGCGGTGATCTACTGGGGCTGCAGCAAACGATTCGGAACCTTTCTTCTGATGGGGTGGAACGCCAACCGGCTCATAAACGGATTTCTGAAGATCACGGTCTGCGCCTATCGTCCGTGGATCAGGGATTCGCGGATCCTTCCGTTCGGAAATTCCATCAAAACGGCAACGGGATATTCCTTCCCCAGCGGACATTCCACCAATGCGGCCTCGGTCTACGGCGGCGGGATGCTGTGGAAGGGATTTCCGGCGACGCTGCGGATCCTGCTCGCCATCATCGTTCTGCTCGTTCCGCTCAGCCGGCTTTATCTGGGCGTGCACACACCGCAGGATGTCCTGTGCGGCATAGCGTTCGGTCTGCTGACCATGTGGCTGACCCTGAAATTGATCCGGGGACTCGAAAATCACCCGAAAAGAGACTGGATCGTGCTCGGTGTCGGCATCCTGCTTTCCATCTTGTTGGCGGTGTATGCCTCAGTCAAGACCTACCCTGTGGATTATGACAAAAAAGGAAAACTGCTGGTCGACGGCATGAAAATGGCCAACGATACGTTCAAATGCGTCGGCTGGGTTTCCGCCTTCCTTTCCGGCTGGATCCTCGAAAAACGGCTGATCGGATTTTCGACCGAAGTCCCGGGAGTCGTGAAAGCTACCCGCATCGTGGGGGGACTGCTTGGATATTGCGTTCTGTTCCAGATCCTGATGCCCCTGATCCGCAGGTGTCTCACGGGTCCGGCGGCTACCATTTTATTGTGTTTTATCCAGATGTTTTTCATCGTTTTCGTTTTTCCGCTCATATTCAACTTTTTTGAAAAAAGGCAAAACCGCGGCGGAAATGATCTGAATGTCCAGTAAAACTTGCGAGGTCAAAGAATGAATGAACAGGATGGAGCCATTTTCGGAAAAACGGGCGAGACAAAGATAACTCTTCAGGCTCTGAAACAGGACTTTCCACTTGAATTCCATCATCCTTTCAAACAGAAAATGTATGAACGGGCCGCCGCCAAAATCACTCATGAAACGGACGAAGTTTCGATCCTGCGCGTGAAATATCAGGATCCGGACCGGTTTCATTACCGTCCGGCGGAATCGGTGAATGTCCCGCATTTTTACCGGTATGACGATATCGGCAAAGAAGGGAATACGGTATGGTATGTCAATTTCGCCGATCCGATCTTATTTGTCGCGTATGATTCCGAACTGTTTGCCCAGGACGAGATCCAGACGCTGGAACATCCCCTGCTGGGCGGGATCGCCGAATTCCTGAAAGAGAAACATCTCAGCGGTCTTCCGGCCAGGACGGTCGAAAACAGAGAACCCAGTCCGATCCTGATCCGCGGCATACCATACCAGATCAGGGTCAATACCCTGCCGACGGACAGATCCGGTGAAACGGTCAGCATTTACGGAAATGCTTTTGCAGATGCACCGGAAGAACTGCTGGAGCGGGCAATCACCGTTTTGGACGATGATTCCCTGCGGAGCAATATCCTTGCCATGGCGGCGCTGCCTCCGTCGTGGGGAGCCTATCGGATGGATCAGATCCAGTATCTGGTCAAGACGGTGTTCTGTGCCTTCGCCGCTGCGCGTGCGGTTTCCTCCGGCGATACGGTGATCCACACGGGACGCTGGGGCGCCGGAGCTTTCGGCGGATCCGAAGAGCTGGCCCTGCTGATCCAGATCCTGGGTGCGAGGGCAGCCGGCATCGGAAAACTGGTATTCCACGCCGTTTCCGGACAGAAATTGGCGAATGCCTCGAAATATGCGGAGGATGCCGTCGGAAATGATCTTGAAACCCTTGACAAACTTTCAGATTTTATTCTGGACAGGCATTATCAATGGGGAGTCAGTGACGGCAATTGACGGTCTTGCTTCCCGCGGACAGCACGGAAAACAACCGAACGACATTTATGACAGACGAACTTGAAAAAACAGGCTGTTCAGGGTATATTAACAACGACGAATGTGAGCATGAGATAAATAACCACTAAACAAACCACGAGGTAAAAAAAATGAAAAAAAAGGGTTTTCTCAAACTGACACTGCTGAGCGGCATGGTTTTTCTGTCGGGATGTGTCTTTCCGCGGTATACCACGATCTGTGAGATCCAGCCGTCAGACGCCAAGCCGAATACGATGACGCTGGAGGCAGCGTCCAGTATCGTCAAGGATGCGATCGAAAATGTTCCCGCCAGACATCATCCGGATCATCCGGGCGATAAAGCGATCGGGAAATATACTACCTCCGTCCGTCTGAGCAAACACAACCGGACCGGTCTGGTTCTGGTGGAAGTGCTCGAAGGATCGAGAGTTTCCATGGAATTCTACGTCCGCACCCGGGAGGATGGTGAGAAATTTACCGCCGCCGTGTGGTGACTGCGTCAGGAATATCAGGGCAAATGATCCGGACGCTTCCTGTCATTCAGGAGCGGAATACTTATGCCTCGTCTTTCCGAACGAACGAAAACTTTTACCGATTCGGTCATCCGGCGGATGACCCGGATCTCC
>JAZUCR010000275.1:0-5454 GCA_045639225.1 Victivallales bacterium | reverse complement strand
TAGGACCTATACGCTTCGCCTGAGCCGAAGCAATGTGGAATTGTCGGATGGGTTCACCGCTGACGCGGGAGCCGATGGGGCGGGGGGATCAGCGGGGGCCGTATTTGTCCGGATCCCAGCCTTTGTTGTTGGCGGAGCGGGTCCAGGTCATGGTGGCGAACCAGGCTTTGCCGTTGTAGAAAACTTCGGCATTGTCGCATTTCCAGTTGTATCCGGAAGGCGTCATACTGAAATCCTCATCGGGCCGGCCGATGGTGTTGAGCGTATTGCCGATCATCCTGCCGGCGGCGCGGGCGGACTTGAATTTGGCGGTTTCGGTGATCGAATAAGTGGCCACATCGACCGAATCTTCCCCGGGTTTGGAGGGATTTTTCAAAACACGCCAGCGGCCGTTTTTGTCGACCGGAGCTTCGGACAGGGATTTGACCCAGGCATATTTCTGGGCGTCATCGCCGGTCAGTTCGGTGGTCTGGGCAGTCGCGGTGTCCCACCAGGATGGGACGGCAGTGACACCAGGAGCAGCCATGAGATAGTAATTCCATTTTTTCCGGTAATTGGGCAGTTTCTCAACCGGAATGGAAAGCATGGATCCGTGCAGCTGCGCCGATTTTTTCCCGTATTCGACATTGGGTTTGTCGCGGGGTTCGCCGTCCAAGTCGGTAACGTATTTCTTTTCGCAGACCCAGATGTTGGGGCCTTCCTGATAGATGCGGGAACTTTTCAGGGTGCCGTCGCCGGTGGAAGTGCCGGGCCGTTCCGCCTGGCTGAAATCGAGGATTTCGTTCAGACTGCCGGTCCAGCAGACGGTGGTGATGATTTCGTTTTCATTCCGCTCGGTCTGGCGGGAATTGAATTTGACGGTGATGGGCATGAGATTTCTCCTCAGAATTTGCCTAATTCGTTTACTGTGCTGTCGATCCGCTCGAGGATGGCGTGAATGGCTTTGTTTTCGGCGACGATCTGACGGGTGTAATTCTCCTTGTCCGGTTTGGCCGCACCGCCGAATACGCTCGCCCTGATCAGATCGTTCGTCTTTCCCGGCAGATCGAAACTCGGCATCCTGCTGTCCGAATACGGGATTCTGACCCAGTCGGTCAGTGATGCCGTTTTTGCTGCCGGAGCTGGTACGTCGCCCGCGGGCTGCCCGGCATTTTTCGATGGCGGGTTCGGATCGGGGACTTGGGGAGGGTTCCCCGGTGCTGCATTTTCCTTTTGACCGGAGGGTTTTTCCGTTTGAACTACGTTCTGTTTCCCGTTGTTCACATTCGCCGGTTTGACTGATCCGTTCTGTGATGCCCCATCAGCTGTCCGAGCTGGCGCGGCGCCGCCGCCCGCGTTCCCGGCATTTTTCGGCGCCGGTTTCGGATCGGGATCTCGCGCCGGGTTCCCCTGCCTGGCATTTTTCCCTTGACCGGAGGACACCGCCGGACGGTTTTCCTCCTTCGGCTTGGCGGCAACCCCGGGATTCATCGCGGGAACCGGATTCCCTGTTTTCCGCCTGACATTCTCGATCTGTTTCTCCCAGCCGTAGGATTTTTCTTTCGCGTTCACCTCTTCGCTCTTCAGCTGAGACAGGATGCGCCGGGCTTCCATCTGGTCGTCACCCGTTGTGTTTTTCACCCGTTCTTCCGCCGCCGCGATTTTCTTCCGCAGCGGATCCAGAACTTCCCGCTGGTGACGGTCCAGCATGAACTGCCGGTTCGCGATCTTCTTCGCCGGATCGGTTTCCGCTGCAAACGCATCGTCGTGTTTCCGGTCTTCGAACGCCCGCTGACGCCGTTTGTATTCCTCTTCCTGCCGCGCCGTTTCCGCCTGCTTCTTCGCCCGCAGTTCGCCCGCCGGGTCCGAAGCCGTCAGCAGCTTGCGCTGACGCATGATTTCCGCGATCCGCTTGTTGTTTTCGGCGATCTGTTTCGCCGCCGCTTCGCTGGTTTCCTTCCCGCCGATACGGACTTTCCCGCCGAACCAGACCGGAATCCCGGCCTTGTCCCTCAGTTCCGCCTGCTGCTGATTTGCTGCCTGCAGCTCCTTCAGTTCCGCATCCAGTTCTTTGATCCGGCGGCTTTTGTCCTTTTCCGCCTTTTTGATCATCGCCGAATCCACTCCCGTCAGTTTCCCGGTCGTCTCATCCAGCTTGATCCCCAGATCTCCATACGCTTTCGTCAGTTCCCCGATCGCTTTTTTCGCATCGGCTTTGTTCGCGTTCGAAAGATTCTCCTGACTGGCGATCTGTTCCAGCTGCGCCAGATAGGAATCCCCCTTCTGACGCAGTTCCTCGTTCGCCTGGGCGGCCTCGCGGATGCTGGAAGCGTTTTGTTCGGACATTGCCGCGGCTTCCTTCATCCCGTTGATCCATTCCCCGTAGAAGTGCTGCCCGATCTTGATCAGGGATTTGATCCCCTCAAACAGGATAAAAACACCGCCGCCCTTCTTCATAAAATCGGACGCTACGTTTTGCATCCCGCCGGACAGATCATTGACTCCGGCTCGGACTTCTGCCATTACGCCTTTCATTTTGGCCCATTGTCCTACCGGCGGCGTGGCAATCGTCATCGTCGTCGGCAATTTGTTTACGGCCGTTCCCAGCTGCTGCACCTGGTCCAGTCCGGAAACTTCCGATTTCACCGAAAGGGTTTTATCCAAATTCTTGCCGGTCATTTCGAGAGCGGAAAAATTCCCGCTCTGCTCGATTTTCATCTCCACGGTTCTTGTCTTCGGCAGAGACTCGATTTTTTGCTTAGCCTGTTCAACCTTCTCAACGCCCTGAACTTCCGTCTGGAAGGTGAGTTTTCTCTTGGCAAAGCGCGTGAAAACATCGGAAAGCCAAGTATTGACCTTATTGACAGCTTTTCTCATACCCTCAAGATCCACATGAGGAATAAAACTTTTTTTTTGCATTTTTTCTTGATTTTCCTTTTATAAAGGTTATATTGAGTTTGGATAAAAACGGGATTGGTCAGGATGAGCAGCTTACATCATTTGAATTTGTTATTGCGCGGATACCGCATCGCTGCTTGGCGGCTTGTTATCTATATTTTCATGATCATATTATTCCCTATTCTTATATTCATGCCTAAGAGAATTATAAACAATAGTGATAAGATCATTTCCAATATTCTTCAAAAAATCCTCTGGTTTACCTGGTGCGTGATCAAATTATGCTTTTTTATCGTGTTCGCTCTGATACTCATGCTGATTACGCCCGTGCTGATTATCTGGCCTCCACTCTGTGTGGCGATCTGGGTATGGGCAGGCAGCATCAAGATTTTCTGAAAGTCAGCATTCCGCATTCTGTTCCGACATCGCCGCGGCTTCCTTCATCCCGTTGATCCATTCCCCGTAGAAGTGCTGCCCGATCTTGATCAGGGATTTGATCCCCTCAAACAGGATAAAAACACCGCCGCCCTTCTTCATAAAATCTGCCGCAAGATTTTTCATCCCGCTGGAAATATCATTGACTCCGGCTCTGACATCTGCCATTACGCCTTTTATTCTGGTCCATTGCGATACCGGTGGCGGGGCAATCGTAATTGTATTCGGCAATGTGTTTATCGCCGTTCCGAGCTGCTGCACCTGGTCCAGTCCGGACACCTCGGATCTCACCGAAATGTTTTTCTCCAGGTTCTTACCGGTCATTTCGAGAGCGGAACGCGAACTTACTATGAATCCTGAGAATGCTAAGAATACTATGCTTCGCGCAGGACAGGTGATGACCCTGTAGATCAGGATCACGCTCTGCAGACACGAGACCGGGGCTTCCCCGATCAGCGCTCTGCGAACTTGAGACTTGAAACTTGAGACTTCAAACTCTCGAGAAATTCTTTTCCGAGCTCCTCGACACGGGCATTGATCCGATTAAGGATCTCGCCGTTCTGCGGACGGCGGATCTTGTTGCCGTCAATGCCTTCGCGTCGGCGCCATGCCACATAAAAATTGCAGAGCAGAGAAAGCGGGAGTTCGTGGATGACGCGGTCGTAAGGCATGCCGGATTCGCGGACGGCGACCGAGGCGATCCAGGCGAGCCAGGCGCCGTCGTAAAACACCTCTTCCGGAGCGGATTCGGACTTCGGCAGCATGGAAAGCGGGGAAAAGGCATTGCCGATCACCGACTGGATCTCGCGGACGACCTGTTCCGGCGGAAGAGCAGCCGCCTGCAGATAATGATCGGCCGCAACCGGCAGCTGCGTCAGTGGAATTTGCAGCTGTCGCAGATCGGGACAGCTGAGCACGAACAGGAAAAGATTCAGATCGTTTTCCAAGGCCGTATTTTTCCCGGTGACGAACGGACTTTCGATAACCCAGAGGAAAGCCCATTTGGCAGCGGTCAGGGGCAGGATCGGAAGATCGCCGATGCGGTGGCCGCCGGACAGCAGCAGGGCGTCGAAGGTGCCTGGGATGAAATCTTTGCGATCGGTCAGACTGGCGCGCAGATCCCGAATAACGGGATCGGCGGCCAGGACCGCGGAAAACTCTTTCGAAGCCAGGCGGTTGAGTTCTTCGGGTGACATGGTGTGAGATTCCAGGAGTGGTGATCCCGCTTCCGCGAACTGGTGGACACGGTGGACTTGGTGGACACGGTGGACAAGACGCGGATGGCGATTTTGAGCGACGAATGGTGTTCGCGTTCGTATTGGCATGATTTTGAGCGGCAGTGCAGCGCGCACAAAGGGCGCTGCGGTCATGTTGGTGTGGTGGGCGGCCATGCGCGGATGCCCGGTGCATCGAGCCTTTGCGGGCGCGCGGCGCTTGCGAGCGGCGCGGGGCTGGTGTCGATCGGGGCGCGTGCGGCTTATCGCGCGCCAGACGAGCTGATGGTGGACGCGCTGTGTTCGGAAGATTGCCTGAAGGCCGATGCGCTTGCGGAATTTATCTCGCGCGTGGATTGCCTTGTGGTGGGGCCGGGCCTGGGCAGAGGCGGCACTGGGCTGGAAATCGTGGAGCGCTGCGCGGCGTTTGGCGGCCCTCTGGTGCTGGATGCCGATGCGCTCTGGGCGGCGGCGGGGCTCGAGCTGTCGTTTGACAGGGACGATGTGTTCATGACGCCGCATATCGGGGAGGCCGCGAAATTGCTGGGCGTGACGGGCGAAGAGATTTCGCTCAATCCGGCGCGGTATGCGAGCGAGATTGCGGAACGCTTTGGGGCGACGGTCATCTTGAAATCGCATGCGACGGTGGTCGCGCAGATGCCGCGGCTCGAACAGGGCGTGTTGAAGACGCCAGAAGGCGAATTTGAGATCGTGCCTGTGCGCAGTGGGGAGACGCATTTGGGGATTTTGCCGTATCCGAATGCTGCGATAGCGACTGCCGGTGCCGGTGACGTGCTCGCCGGGATTTTGGGCGGCCTGTTGGGGCAGTGCCGTTGCGGCGCGGTTGCGCGGCATTATGACGCATTCGAGATTGCCGCGATGGCGGTGAACGCGCACAGCGCCGCAGGGCGTCGCGCGGCTAAACGGC
>JAZUCR010000274.1:0-4721 GCA_045639225.1 Victivallales bacterium | reverse complement strand
CATGAGCAAGGCGGTTCTCCCCGCTCAGCGATGCAGAATAAATCCCGCAGCCTGCAGTTTTTTCTGTAAAAGCGCAATGGGGACTTCGTCCGGCAGAAGCTGTTTTTTGACGGCGATCGAGGCGGCGAAACCCGCGGTTTGTCCAGTCATTGCCGCCACCGGGATCACCCGGACCCGTTCCACTGCTTCCCCCTGCACGGAGATACATCTGCCGGCGGCCAGCAGTCCCCGGATCTTTTCCGGAAGCAGACTGGAATAGGGCAGTTCCATCGGTTCCGCCGGTTTCGTCCAGTCATTGATCAGCCCGATGGAATCTTCGAAACGGCAATGATATTGTCCCGGTGTCAGGACGGTTTTTCCCCGGATGAAGAAAGTGGTCCGGAAATCCGCCTGCGTCGGCAGAAGAAGCGGAAAGATCGAGTGACGGTCATGACTGCCGTCATGCTGCATCTGCCGGTAACGCTGCAGGAGGAGGCGTCGGGTCTGTTTCAGAAAACTGCTGACCTGTTTTCCGGAGATCCCGCGGAATTCTTCCGGATTTTCCGTCGGCTGATTATAGACGACTCTGGCGATCGGCGCCGCCAGGTTGTGCCAGTCTGCGGGGGCAGCCGCGTCATATTCCAGCGACCACTGCGAAAGAATGTTGGTGCCGCTCATGCACGCGGCTCCGGCGCGTCGGGCGAGGTCGGAATCACCGGTGGCGTCAATAAAACATTTCGCCTGGATCCGAATCCGGCCGCTTTTATTTTCCACCTCGACGGCACGGATTTTTCCTGCCTCGGTTTCCGCACTGCACAGCAGCGTGTCATACCAGATGTCCACGCCCGCTTCCTCCAGTTTTTCATCCAGACTGAGGATGAAGGATGCAGGGGAAAATTTGGTCATGTAACGTTCGGTGAATTTCTTCGGCGAGTTATCCGAATTCCAGTGTTCCGGAACATTGCCGGGTCCGTATTCGATCGAGGCGTGGAGCAGCTCTTCGGCGATGCCGAACAAAATCTGTTTCCCGTAACCGTCGCAAAGCGGCAGATAAATATAGATCAGCCCGCTGGTCGCCAGTCCGCCGGGAAATACGGTTTTTTCGACCAGAATCGTTTTGCAGCCTTCTCTGGCGGCCTGAAGCGCTGCGGCACAGCCGGCGATTCCGCCTCCGCATACCAGTACATCACATTCAACCGAAGTCATGATCCTTTGCTTCCTTTGCTGATGAAAAAAAGTTCCGGAATCGAAATGAGTTGTCCGGATTCTGCTCATATTATACCAGCGTTTTAGCGTTTTTGCAATAGCGGATCGGGTTTTTATCGGTCTTTTTTCCGCTTCCGCCGGAAATGGATTTGCAAAAAACGGTTCTTCTGCTAAAGTAACCGGCAGGTTCAGTGATCATGGAACAGAAGCCGGGGGTTGCAATGATTGCGGCAGGTTTTGGCAGTGCTGATCTGGCGGAAGTGTTTCCCGAGAAAAAAACTTTCCGGGAAACTTGCGAAGTCAGGATCTTTTATCTTCAGTCCGATGAAGGTCTGCGGACGGTCTGGGCTGTTCTCGATTTTATGGATTTCGACCTGAAAACCGTTGCGGGTCTGAAACAGGCCATTATGGCGGAACTTCAGCTGGATCGTTCTCATATCCATATCGTCACGACCCACAACCATGGCAGTGCGACCTGTGATGCCATCGATCTGACGCGGCTGGCTTCCCTGTCCGCCGCGGCGGCGCGCGAGGCTGCGGCGAATGCCGTTCCTGCTTTGATCCGTTCCTCCCGGACACGTCTGGAAGGACAGCACAATTACATCCGTCGGACCGTCATTCCGGAAGCGGGCGGCAGTGCGACCTGTTTTTACGGACCCGCCGCGGAAAACCGCTTCGATTCAGCTCCGTTTGCCGAACATTATCTTCATGCCCTGCGGGACGGACAGCATGTTTATACCGGTTTCGAACCGACCGCCCGGCCCTTTGCTCCGTTCGCACCGGGCGATCCGGAACTGTTCGCGATGGAATTCATCGCCGCCGACCGGCGTCCGCTCGGCAGTCTGATCCGTTTTTCGGCTCATGCGGTTTGCTGCAATGATCCGGCATATTATTCTTCCGATTATCCTTTCCATGTGCGGAAAATTTTTTCCCGGCTGTCCGGCGGGACCGCGGTCTTTCTGAACGGTCCCTGTGCTGAAATCGCACCTGGGATGGAAAGCAAGAAAAGCGGGATGGAAAAACGGCTCGGCGAACTGCTGGCACAGACTGCGTGGAAATCGCTGGAAAACCAGTTATTCGAGCCATTGGAACATGCAGCCGATCTCACGGAAACCGTGTCCCTGCCGGTGCGGCCGGAAGTCCTGGAAAACCGCATCGGACCTTTGCCGGAACAGCTGCCGGCCGATCTCCCGGCCCGGAAACGTTATCTGGAACAGCTCGCCCTGCGCAATACCCTGCCTTTCCTGCAGGCGAAATACCGCAGCGGCGAGGAGCGTGTGAGTGACACGATCACGGTCGAATTGGGGCTGCTGCGGCTGAATAATGTCCGGATCCTCGCGTTTCCCGGCGAGACTTTCAATGCCACTGCCGCCGCTGCGTCTGCTGCCGCGCCGGACACTGTAACGATCACGGAACACGGCCGGACGGTGATGTATATCGCGCCGGAAGCGGAATTCCGGCAGGGCGGTTATGAGAGCATTTGTGCGGTGACCGCTCCCCCCGCGGAAGCGATCCTGCGCCGCGCCGCCGAAAATCTGCTGGCCCGGACTTCCATCCCGTAAGCAAGCCGGTTTTCCCGACCGACATAGTCTTTGGGGTTTCTTTCTGTGAATTTAGACCGAATCGAAGACGGATGCCGGTTTCTCCGCTTGAAAAAACGGGACGGAATGCTAAATTTCTGTAAAAATCCGGATCGGAAAAATAGCAAAAGGAAACTGCATCATGCCTGCAAACAACGCCCGTATCAAAGCCATCGGAAAAGAAATTTCTCTGTTCAGACTACAGGATCTCACCCTGACCCTGGCGGAATTCGAACGAACCAATTCATATAACCAGTTCGACGCCTCGAGCCGCTATGTGATGGATATGCTGAAACAGGCGGGATTCCGGCAGGTGGAAAGGCTGGTCCATAAGGCGGACGGGAAAACCTCCGCCTTGGACTGCATCATGCCGGAAGCCTGGGATCAATTCGGACGGTCATTCCTGAAAATCACCTCGCCGGCCTTGCCTGATTATGAACAAACTCTGGCGGATTCCGACCGCCATCCGCAGGAAGCGGTGATCTGGAGCGCACCGACGCCGAAAGGCGGGACGGACGGGGAGATCGTTGTTTATGACGAGCTCGCGGACAAGGAACATCCGGACGTTCGCGGGAAATGGGTGTTCATGGAATCGCACGGGGTGGATGTTCCCGGCGTCCGCTACCGGACCCTGGCCGAGGCTGGCGCGGCGGGATTGATCCTGACCTGTTTCGACCAGATCGAGGCCTCCCCGGACGATGTGGTGTGGTTCAACGGGCAGGGATACAACGGCTGGTACCATGAAAAGGAAGCGCCGCGTCTGCCGGTATTTTCCATACCGCCGCGGCGGGCCGTGAAACTGCTCGCACTGCTGAAAAAAGGGAAAGTCACGGCGCACGGGGAAATGAATACCCGGATCTATGACGGCGAGATCTATACGGTCACCGGGATCATTCCGGGGGAAAGCAAGGAAGAATATGCACTTTTCGCGCATGTCTATGAACCGTTTCAGTCGGATGACGCGCTGGGTTTTGCGACCGCCTGCGAACTGGGACGGATGCTGGTGAAACGGAAAGTGAAGCCGAAAAAGACGCTCCGGGCGGTGATCTCCATGGAACTTTACGGTTTTTCGGCGTATCTGGCGGATGTCAGGCGGCGCAGCCGGATCGTCGCAGCGCTGTCGCTGGACAGCGTGCTGTACTCTGATGCGAAGATCGATTTCCGGCGGTCCACGGTGTCACTGCCGTTTTTTGCGGACTGGTTCTACGCCGACTGGTTCCGGAAATATCTGCCGTCCTTCACCCTGAGCGAAAGCCGGGGCAATCTGAGCGACGACACGTTCGCCGGCGATCCCGATATCGGAATCCCGACCAACTGGGTGCGGAGTCCCTGCACCGGTTATCATCACAGCACTTCCAAGTATTATCTGCCTGATTGGCGGCTGGTGAAAGAGAAATTCGCGGTCCTGTCGGGCGCACTGGAAACGCTCCTGACCGGCGGTCCCTCCGGCAATTACAATGCGCGTGCAGTCCGCGACTTCAAGGCGGCCGGTGCGGCGATCCTGAAGAATGATGTCCTGACCGGATTCGAGAAGACGGTCCGGCTGGAAGCCGAATACAACCGTTATTCGGCCATGCTCGGTTCATGGGAAAAATTCACCGGCGGGAAAGCCGATTACAGCCTGCTGCGGAAACAGTATGAACAGCTGAAAGCCAAGACCGGTCCGGTCCGGTATGAACTTTTCAGTACCGCGGAAAGCCGGGCACGCAATATCATCCCGGAACGTCTGCTTCCGGGGCAGCCGTTCTGTCTGAGTCGGGTCCCCTATGCAGAACGGAGAAAGATCTCCATGCCGCGTCTGCTGTGGTCGCTGTTCGACGGAAAACGCGATCTGCTGACCTGCATCCGGATCATGGACGGCGAAACCGGGAAACGTAACGATTCGGCTCGAATTAAAAGTTTCATTGAAAGTCTGCGTTTTCTGGAAAAATACGGTTATGTCCTTCTTCATGTCGC
>JAZUCR010000273.1:0-2662 GCA_045639225.1 Victivallales bacterium | reverse complement strand
CGAAATTGGCGCCGATGGTGTAGCTGGAAAGGGGCATCTGGACCGATTTGGCGGTTTCAACGATCTTCGCGATCGTTTCGGGGTTCATTTCGAACATGGTGCCGGGCGAGAGTTCCATGTGCTGGGCGCCGAGTTCGGCGGCGAACTTGATGACTTCGAAGATATCCATCTTTCCCGCTCTGAGCGCCTGGGCAAAACTGTAGCAGGTGAAACCGATTCTGATCATAAGGCCATTCTCCTTAAGTTGTGAATTATACGGAAATTATTTGCGGCAGCGGTAAACAAAAGCCGGCGGGAAATTGTTCCACACCACCGGTGATTTTTCGACTTGGGAAAACATGTTTTCGATCCGTTTCCGGAAATGCTTGCCGGAGGGCAGCAGAAGTCCCTGCAGATATGCGAAAGTAGTGAAACTGCCGCCCGGTTTGAGGGTCTCCAGAATGGCCGTCAGAATTTGTTCCTGAAGTTCATCCGGGAATATCGCCCAGGGCAGACCGGAGATGACTGCATCCAGAGAAGGAAGATTTTCCTTCCTGATCAGTTCGGGCAGATTGGCGGCACTGTCATTGTAGACCGTGACCGAAGGAAATTTCTGATGAAAGACCTGGATGACATCGGAATTCAATTCGACCGTAAAGAAACGGCATTTTTCCGGAATGCGGTCGAGAATGACTTTGGTGACCGCACCCGTGCCGGGGCCCAGTTCGGCTGCGCTGACGGCGTTTTCCAGATCGATTTCGGCAGTCAGCTCTTTCGCCAGACTTTCCGAACTGGCACAGACCGCGCCCGTCGTAAGCGGTTTTTTCAAAAACTGTCCCAGCAAAGTCGTATTCATACTTACCAATGCATTTCGAAATGATTCAGCTGTTCAGATAGTCTGATAATTTACATCCGGTCGGGTGTCTTTTCAAGCGGTTTTCGGAATTTTCGGGAGAGATTACATAAAAGTCGGAAAAAAATTGATTTCAGACTTGACAAAAATAGCAAGTGGAGATATTTTACTGGTCTTGAAATACGGAATTTCAGAAGTGTTTTCTTGAAATAGAACCACCAACCAACAAAAAAGGAACAAAAAAATGGCTATCAAAGTCGGTATCAACGGTTTCGGCCGTATCGGACGCATGGTTTTCCGTGCTGCGATCGAAAATTTCAGCAAGGACATCGAAGTCGTGGGGATCAACGACCTGCTCGATCCCGATTACCTCGCTTACATGCTCAAGTATGACTCCGTTCACGGCATTTTCAACCATGAAATCAAAGTTGACGGAAACTTCATGAGCGTTGACGGCAAGAAGACCCAGGTCTTCGCCGAAAAAGATCCCGCCGCCATTACCTGGGGCGCCCTGAACGTCGACGTCGTCGTCGAATCCACCGGTTTCTTCCTGACCGAAGAACTCGCCAGCGCACACCTGAAAGCCGGCGCCAAGAAAGTCATCATGAGCGCTCCCTCCAAGGACAAAACCCCGATGTTCGTTTACGGCGTCAACCACAAGACCTATGCCGGACAGCTGATCATCTCCAACGCGTCCTGCACCACCAACTGCCTGGCCCCGATCTCCAAGGTCCTGAATGACACCTTCGGCATCAAACGCGGTCTGATGACCACGATCCATGCCGCTACCGCCACCCAGAAGACCGTTGACGGCCCGTCCAAGAAAGACTGGCGCGGCGGCCGCGGGATCCTCGAAAACATGATCCCGTCCTCCACCGGCGCTGCCAAGGCTGTCGGCAAAGTTCTGCCCGAACTGAACGGCAAACTGACCGGTATGTCCGTCCGCGTTCCGACCTCCGACGTTTCCTTCGTCGACCTGACCGTCGAACTGAATAAGGAAGCCACCTACGAAGAAATCTGCGCCGCCATGAAGAAAGCCTCCGAAGGCGAACTCAAAGGCATCCTCGGCTACACCGACGAAGCCGTCGTCTCCACCGACTTCCGCGATGACGCCCGCACCTCCATCTTCGACGTCAAAGCCGGTATCCAGCTGGATCCGACCTTCGTGAAAGTCTGCGCCTGGTATGACAACGAATGGGGTTATTCCAACAAGGTTCTGGAAATGGCCCGCGTCATTGCCAAGTAATCTGACTGGATCATAAAGCCTGTCAAGGGCGGGTGGTAAAATAACCGCCTGCCCTTTTTTATTTGAATCTCACTTCAACGGAGTTTTATCATGAACAAAATGACATTGCGCGATGTCGATCTCAAAGGCAAAAAAGTGATCATGCGCGTCGACTTCAACGTCCCCGTCAAAGAAGGCGTCATCAAGGACGATACCCGCATCAAAGGCGCTCTGCCTTCCATCAAATACGTTCTGGACAACGGCGGCAAGCTGATCCTGATGAGCCACATGGGCCGTCCCGATGAAAAGGGCATCACCCCCGACACCAGCATGAAAATCGTGGCCGACTACCTCGGCAAAATGCTCGGCAAAAACATCACATTTGTGGCCGACTGTGCCGCTGCGGACGCCGAAGTTGCCGCCATGAAGGACGGCGATATCGTGATGCTGGAAAACACCCGCTATCACAAGGAAGAACAGGCCAAGTGCAAGCAGAAAGACGGCGAAGCCGACGATGTTTTCAAAGCCCGCAAGGCCGCTCTGAAGGATCAGCAGAAGGAACTGGCGAAGAAACTGGCTTCCTACGGCGACATCTACTGCAACGA
>JAZUCR010000272.1:0-2489 GCA_045639225.1 Victivallales bacterium | reverse complement strand
CGGAAATATCTTCCAGATTGGTCTGAGAGAGGCCGTTCTTGCCGCTTTTCAGGGTTTTCATGTCGGCAATGGCGCCGTGACCGCCTTCTGGCACATACATGGCAGCAGGCTGGTGCGGGTTGGTCCCGTAACGCAGATCGCTGTTTTTCACATAGGTGCGGTTTCCGACGGTGATTTTGTCGGGATAGTTCCCGACATTGCGGGTGAGATAAGAGTTTCTGGCTAATTTTTCCGCCATTTTTCATTCTCCATTTGAAGATTGACCACTTTTGTGGTATTGTTACCAACAAATCATAATGTTTGACAATTTACAGTCATTTTGACAGAATCGCAAATGCAAAGCATGAAAAAGATGGATTTTCGTTGTAAAACGGGGTGTTTTATCACCTTCGAAGGGATGGAAGGGTGCGGAAAAAGCACGCAGATCCGGCTGCTGGCGGAAAAATTGCGTTCGCTCGGTCATGAAGTTACGGTCTCGCGTTCGCCCGGCGGCACGCCCGTGGCCGAAAAGATCCGCACGCTGCTGAAGGTGCGCACCCCGGAAGACGATCTGACGCCGGAAGCGGAACTGCTGCTCTTCGGAGCGTGCCACGCGCAGATGACGCGTCACCTGATCCTGCCGGTCCTGGAAAAAGGCGGCATCCTGCTGAGCGACCGGTTCTTCGATTCGACGACCGCATATCAGGGCTATGCCCGCGGTCTGGATCTGGACATGGTGCTCCGGATCAACAGTTTTGCCTGCGGCGAACTCGAACCGGATGTGACGCTGGTGCTGGATCTCGATCCGGAACTGGGGATCGAACGCAGCCGGAAACGCGGCGCAGTGGAAGACGACCGGTTCGATTCGGAAAAAATGAAATTTCATCACGATGTCCGCAATGCGTTCCTCGATCTGGCGAAACGGAATCCGCAGAGGTTCCGGGTGATCGACGCGTCGCAAGACCCGGACCAGGTCCACAATCAGATTATGGAGGCCCTCGATGATACCCTGGCGAACTTACGCTGAACGCTACCCGATGCTGATCGCGGCCTTGACCCACGCCAAAAAGACCGACCGGATGGCGCATGCTTACCTGCTGATCACCTCCAATCCGGACTACCGGGCGGAATTCCCGATGCTGCTGGCGGCGCTCCGGGTCTGCGAAAATCCCCTGCCCGACGGCGGACCGTGCCTCGAATGCAGTCAGTGCAAACAGCTGCTGAGCGGCATTTATCCGGATTACCATCTGCTTTCCCCGACCTCGAAAGCACGGGAGATCGTCATCGGCAAGGATTCGGACGATCCCGACACCCTGCGGTGGTTCGAAGGACAGTTCCATTTGAGCAGTTCCAGCACCTCCGGCTGGAAGATCGGCGTGATCCAGGAAGCAGATACAATGAACGAATCGGCGCAGAACGCGTTTCTGAAAACGCTCGAAGAACCGCCGGGAAAATGTCTTTTCGTGCTGACCACCGGCCGGGCGTCGGCATTGCTGCCGACCATCCGGTCCCGCTGTCAGCTGCTGGCGCTCACGGACAACCGCTGCGAATATAAATTCCCGCGTTGTTCCGATGTCCCCGCCATTCTGGAAAATCTGGTGCTGCAGGAATACCGGAGCCTGATGCGCACGGAAGACTGCACGCGGGCGCTGCTGGAAATCTCCTCGTCATTGCTGACCGCGGCGCAGCTGTCCGCACAGGAACGCTGGGCGCCCCGTCTGGAAGCCGCCAAGGAACAGGAAAGTTCCGGCGTGAAGATGATCGAAAAACGAATCGACGGCGAAGCGGGCAGCGAATACCGCCGGAGCCGGGAACAGTTCATCAGCATGATCCATGCCTGGTTCGCCCAGCTGGTCCTGCTCGCGGAAGATATTCCGGCGGAGATGATGCCCAATCCGGAGATCCTGCCGGAGGCGGAAAAAGTCCGGAAGCTGTTCACGCCGGAACGCGCCCGCCGGATGCTTGACGCCGCGGAAAATCTGATCGGAGCGCTGAACACCAACGTCAATGACGAGCTGGCGCTGCGCACGTTCTGTCTGTCGATCAATCTCCTGCTCCGGAAAAAGCCGGAAAAGAAATAGTGTCCGCCGGGTTCGACGGACGGAGCAGCATTTCCGGTTTTCCGCGAACTGGAACGGACATTACGGACATTACGGACATTACGGACATTACGGACCGGCACAGACTTGACGCGGATAACAGAGTTGCGGCCTACTGCCAGACCCGTGACTTTGAACTCGCACTCCCGCCGCCGGAGCGCGGCAATGCCGGGCATTCCCATAACCCCCATTCGCCATTCACTCCGCTTTCCGTCTGTACGAAGCCCGCTGCGAAGATGCGGTTTCCGTTTCCGGCGAAATTTCCGGACGGGATTTCCGATCCGTTCAGAAAGCAGATAGGTTTCATATAGGATCACTACTGTCCGGTAAAAAATACCGGGATTGATTGTTAAAGTCGGATTCTGCGCTATATTAAAGGTGTCTAAAGTCTTTAATTTGAGCGTAGGAGAT
>JAZUCR010000271.1:0-4566 GCA_045639225.1 Victivallales bacterium | reverse complement strand
TCGTGACGGGGGACACCGTTTCCCCGGCACAGGTGCGCCTGCTTTCGGCAACGCTGCGGGCGCTCATCCCGGACGACCTGCCGGTGGTCGCCACGCTGGGCAATCACGAGTTCTGGGGCCGCACCTTCGAAGATACGCTGGAAAAGTTGAAGGCGCAGACGCTGGCCGATCCGAACATCTTTTACCTTGACCTGATCGGCGCGGTCGAACTCGACGGGGTGAACTTCGTCGGCGGAACACTGTTCTTTGACGGTTCCATGCGGATTCGGGACAATCAGCGGGTCGATGACTGGGACGGCTGGCAGGACTGGCGCATCTTCGACATCGAATCCCGCTATATGGAAATCAACGCATATTATGTCGACATGATCCGGGCGAAGATGAAGCCTGGGATGCCGACTGCGCTTTGCACACATCACGTGCCGCACGTCCGGCTGAACGGCCACGAGCCGAGCCATTACAGCTTTTACACCGGAATGAAGGATCTGGTTCACGAGCTGCCATTCGACCCGTTATTCAACAATTACCTGATCTGCGGACACACACATCGCCGGGTGATCGGCGAGATCGTCCCAGGATTCATGGGCGTGAACGTCGGCAGCGACTACGACGACCTGAAGACCTTTACGCTGGAAGTCTGATGACGGCGAGATAAAATGAAGATACTGTTGGTCAGCGATACGCACGGATCGAACATAGAACTGATCTCCGCATACGCAGAGGAGATGAAGGCGGACATTTGCATTCACGCCGGGGATTTCGGCTTTTACGACAAAACCAGTGCTGATGCAATGTCGCAGAGGGAATTGTATTTGCTGGTCAAGCATAGCGATCTGCCGGAAGAGGAAAAGGCGGCGCTACTGAAGGGTAATGCCCAGGACTGGAAAGAGGCCATTGGTAAACATCATCTGCTGGGACGCTTTCAGGATTTTCTCGATGATCGGATGCGGTTTGCCTGGCCTCTTTACGCCACGTGGGGAAATCACGATGACGCTGAAGTGGTTCTGCGTATGATGAAAGCCCCTGTCCAAAATTTGCGGATTCTGCATGAAAACATCCTCTACGATACGGAAGACTTCGCCATTCTCGGCACTGGCGGGAACTGTCTTCCTGAAAAAGCGTTTGATCAGCACCACAAGGGACTGCCGGGAGCACGTTGCCGCCCCACAAGTGAGCTTCATCAGTATTGCTCTCTCCTGAAGACAGCAAAAAGAATTCCTGACGGCAAACGCAAAATTCTGGTTACGCATGTCAGCCCCGTGGTCGAGCCGTTTGTCGAACTGGTTGCATGGCAGATCGGCGCGGATTTTACTGTGAGTGGACATATGGGGCGGAAAAACGGTGAAACGGGGATGACTGATTCATCCCGGCTCCCTGTTCTGAGAACAGCATGGAACAGACTGCGGGAGCTTTACCCAGATGCAGCGGAAGAACTGATGCTGTTTTATCCGGAAGAGCGCAAGCAGATTGTACAGCACATAAATTTGCCGGATGCGAAGATCGGATATGGGATGCTGGAGTGTAACGACGATGACGTCCGCTGGGAAATCCGGGGACAGGATTACAGCGCTCAGAAAGAACGGGAAATGGGCGAAGAGTTGTGGAAATTTGCGAGAACGACATTCCGATTCGTTACCTCGGAATATTCCGCCATGCTCCCCGTCGCGGACAAAATCATCGCCGGAGAACTGAATGCTGATGACGAGTTTTATTATACCAACCGGATGCTCCGGTGTCTCGGATATGACAAAATGTCGAAACTTCTGCACAAATGCTGCGAGAGCATTATGAAAAGGAACCCGGAGTTCGCCGTTGATCTTCTGGAGGAGGAACACGAGATGATGGAAGGCAGTGAAGCCCCATTGTCGGATGAACTGCGGCAGGAATACGATTTTCACAAGGCGCGGAAAAATCCCTACGTCACGCCTCCGGCTTCTCCCGATAATAATAGTTGATCAGGCCGGGAATGGTCGCCGTCTGTTTGATCTCACCTTCACATTGCCAGTGGGTGTGGTCCTCCTGAATGCAGCCGCCATTGAATTTCGTGTTCGGTCGCTGGGTGTTGTAATACGCGACATAATCGTCAATGACCTTCCGGAGCGCCGTCCCGCTGAGAAAAAGGCAGTGGGACAGACATTCGTGCTTGATTTTCCTCACAAACTGCTCCGCGTGGTAATTCATGACCGGCGCTCCGGGCGAGATGACCTTCGGCAGAATGCCGATCTGGGTAAAATACCAGTCCACTTCCGCTGTGTAACGCCGGTCACGGTCGCGGATCAGAAAACGGGCATCCGGACCAAAGGGATTCTCGCAGTCGCTGGTCCACCACTTGATCGTGTTGATGAGCCACTCGGAGGTGCAGTGCGGCGTGGTCCCGGCAATGAACACCCGCTGGGTCTCCAGATGGATGAAGAACAACGTGAAAAAGGTCCATTGCCCGTGATCGGTCCACACCTCGTTCGTGAAGAAATCTCCCGCCCATGTGACCTTCTCGAAACGCTGGAGAAACTCTTTCCATGGGATGCCGCGCACGATTTTTGAAGGAACATCCCAATATCCCATGTCATACAGCATATCATAGACCCGAAATGCCGGGATGTCATCAAAATATTTCTGCATCTCCTGCCAGAGCTGGAACTTTGTCCAACGGGGATGCTCGGCGATGATGCCTCGCAGGATGTCCTCCTTGTATGCTTTTGCAATCCTGACCGGCTTCCGTTTGGGCGGGAACAGACTGACGTATTTCTTCCCGGCCGCCTTATGGGAATATCGAATGACCTGTCCCGGCGACAGCAAGGTCGCCGAAACCTTTGTTCGGCCCTTCATTTTCACGGCGGCCATCGCGAGCTCCTGCTTTTCCTCCTCCGTCAGCCGGAGACGCTCTTTGTTCTCGAAGAACATTCCACGCAGGATCAGGTTTTCAAGGCGCAGGAATTCGTTTCTGGCGACCAGTTCCGGATCCAGCTCGGCATTCGAAGCGAAGTCTACCAGCTTCTGATGGAGGGCGGCGTAAGGATTTTTGCGAGGGTGTTTTTGGCGTCTGCGCTTCGGAGGATTCATTTATAAATCACGCCACCGCCGTTCACAGACTTGAGCCCCTGCACGAAGGTTCGCCACGGCAGACCTTTTTTGATCCGCTCGGAGGAGACCGGAATGTGGTTCTTGCGGAGGACCTGCCGGACATGGTATTCCTTCAGTTGGAAGTTCCCGATGTTCCGCAAGGCGTGAAGAATGTGCGGCGAGCCCCAGGTGGGATTTTCCAGCGCGATGTCGATGATCTGCTGCTGGATCTCCTGCGGGATCTGATTCGATTTGACCGTGGGCGGGTTCTTCTTGAAATACTCATATCCCCGGATCAGGTCCACGTAGGACATAATGGTAATGTCTTTCCGGAAACGCTCCGGCAGCCTTTTTGCCAGCTCGCCCAGAACGCGGAAATTCTCCGGGGTGATATCCAGAAAAGATGTGTCTCCATCGGTAAGACGGCGAAACAGGAACTCGTTCTCCTTGATCAGATACTCGGACTCGGCGTTCATCTGCCGGTTTATATCCATCGAAGTGAGGTTCTTTGTATATTCCCGGTAAGTGTGCAGCTTCTGCTTCTCCCGCAGCTTTTCCCGTTCCGTCGCAGGCAAGGCCATATAGAATGTCGGCTCGTTTTTCATTCAGCGGTCCCCTTTGCTCCTGAATGAACACTTATTCCGACTTCCGAATAAAGCCGCTGCAGTTTTTCCCGACTCATCCTCTGAAGGATTTTGACCTTGGAGACGAAGGCCGGAGGCACACCGCGCCCGTGATGCTCCCAATTGCGGTATTGATTGGCGTTGACCTTGAGCAAAGCAGCAAACTGCGGCATCGTCAGACCGAGTTTCAGGCGGAAGGCGCGTAGTTCCTCGGCGGGGATGGGATAACCTTCGCTGTGTTTGGTCCGCTGGCGATGTTTGGCCGCCTGTCTTTTCGTGGAAGCCTGAACCGAGGGCGTCGGCGGGTTTCCGAAGAGCTGAATCATCTTCTCGATCTGGATGGCTGGCGGCGTGGAGTTGCCCGATTCCCAATTTTTATAGGTGGTCAAAGGCACACCGAGTTTCTCTGCGACCTTGGCGCAGGTCAGCCCGGACGCAGCGCGACCGGCCCGTATCTTTGCGATGGGAAGCAGAGGGGATTCGTAAATTTTCCGGGAGGATGTCGGGCGATGGTAAGGTGCGGCCGGTGTTCCAGGATCGGGAACCACACTCTTGGCCACGTTCTCCTGATACAACGCCAGCAGCTTCTTTGCGATCTGTTCGGGCGGGCGGCACGCCCCGTATTCCCAATTGCTGTAATGCTTTGGCTTGCTGTGCATCAGTTCCGCCATCTGCGCGTGGGTATAGCCCAGCGCCAGCCGGAGTTCCCGGAGTTGAACCGTGGAGATGATCGCGGACGCGACGGGGCGGCGACTCGAAGCCGCACGAGGAGCTGGCTTCGCCGGTGCGGGGGTGCTTTCTTCCTGTCCCTTGCGGAAACTCGTCTTTTTGCCGGTCGCCTGAAAGTAGCCGAGTTCCTGAAGTTTGGTCCGCAGTTCCCGGC
>JAZUCR010000270.1:0-3485 GCA_045639225.1 Victivallales bacterium | reverse complement strand
TGAAAACGGAGCATCTGGCCAAACCCGCGAGCATTGAAAAATTCATTTCGGAAGCAAAGCTCAGCGCCCAGCTGGATCATCCGGCAATCGTTCCGCTGTTCAGTCTGGACACCCACACCGTGGACGGGCTTCATCTGGCTATGCAGCTGGTCAACGGCATAACGCTGAAAGATTTTTTGAACCGCTGCCGTGAAAAGGATCAGACGGAAAAAACCAATTCCCGGCGCTATGAGCGCACTCTTCAGGTCCGGCTGGAAAGTTTTCTCAAGGTCTGCGACGCCATCGAATACAGCCACAGCCGCGGCATTATCCACTGCGACCTGAAACCGGAAAACATCATGCTGGGGAAAAACGGCGAGGTTTATGTTATGGACTGGGGGATCGCTTGTCCGAACGGAACCGACCGTAAGGGCGATCTGGAGGGGACGCCCGCTTACATGGCCCCGGAGAGTTTTGAGAACGGGATCGCCAATCCGCAGACCGATGTTTTCGCGCTCGGCATGATCCTGAATGAAATCGTAACGCTGCGCAAACCGGTTTCCGGTGAGAATGCCAGGGAAATCGTCGAAAAAATCCGGGCCGGCAAATTCGAACCATCCACTCCGGCCAATCCCCGGCTGCGAATCCCTTCTGCCCTGCGGGCAATCATAGAAAAAGCACGTGCTGTGGATCCCGGGGAGCGTTACCGGAGCGCCAGAGAACTGGCTGCGGATATCCGGCGCTACCTCTTCAACGAGGAGGTTTCCGCCTGTCCGGATTCCCTGATCCGGAAGTTCACGCGTTTTCTCTACCGCCACTGGATGCTGATGTTCATCACCACACTGTCGATGGTCGCCTTGGGCGCGGTGGCGATATCGTTCACGCTCTACAAACAGGTCAAGGCCGAAATGATCGAACAGGCCCGTTCCGAATACCGCAACAGCCGTGACCACGAACTGGGTCAGCGCCTCGCCCAGGTGATCGGAGTCAGCCGGACTCTCGACCGGCAGATCACCAATCTCGAACATGACCTGACCTCGATCACCACCAACGCGCTGATGCTGCTGAACGTCAATGTCCGGACATCCGCTGATGAACCGATCTGGTCACGCACGATGCTGGCACAGGGCAAAATACCCCCTACCCTGTCCATGGCACGTGGATTCGGCTACGAAATCGACCTGGATAACATTGTCTATCACATCGCTCCGGGAGCGAAACCGGCGAACGCCGAAGAACGCGTGCGGCGGCTGGCAATGCTCCGCCCCGTGTTCCTGCGAGCCCTGGTCGAAAGCCGTCAGGATCATACTCTGGCTGAACACAACCTTCCGATCCTGAAACAGCGGCTTCTCAACTCCGGGGCGCCGCTGATCGATGCCTACCTGGGGTTCCGGGACGGGCTGTTCGTGCTTTATCCGTGCTCGAAGATCCTGCCGGAAAACTTTGACCACCGGCAGCGGCCGTGGTATAAGGAACGCATGGCCGACATCCACAGCACCAATGCCGCCGCCAGGTGGGGAAGTCCTTACCTTTCCGTTGACGGTGACATGATGCTGCCCTGTACACTGCCGATGATCGACATCCATGGGAACTTCCACGGCGTCTCGGCGATCGATGTTTCGATCAGGAAACTCGTGAAGACCCTCCGCAGCATCGGCGACGGCGGCAGATATCTGCGCGAAAAGACAATCGTCGATGCCAACGGCTGGGTGGTCGTGGATCACGATGAAAAGTTCATGCAGAAATCGAACGGCGGCAGCACAAGCGTGAACAAAAGCAGCAAACGCGTCCGCTACAAGGACATCCCGCTGTTCGAACGAATCAAGTCCCGCCGCAACGGCATCATAATCCGTGCTGAGAACGGCCGGAACATGGCGTATCTTTTCTCCGGCATGTATTCGGTCGAATGGTTCTACATCGAAAAGATCGACCTCGATGCCTTTCTGTGGAACCGCGGCGTGAAAGTGCCCGACGGCATAAATCCGGGGACATGATGTCTCGGGTTCCGGTCTGTCGGACCGTCAGATATCGGGGACCGGCGGAAGAGCCTGACGCATAGCCTCGACCGGAGCCTCGACACCGGTCCAGATCGAGAAGGAACGGGCCCCCTGATGCAGAAGCATTCCCAATCCGGCGGCGTGCGCGATATCATGAGCTTTGGCATAACGCAGCAGCGGCGTCGGCTTATAGATCGTATCGAACAGTCTGATATTCTGCGGCAGGAGTTCCGGATCGATCGGCGGAGGATCGTCCGGTTTCAATCCGAGACTGGTGCATTGAACGGCGGCCTGCGACCGGGTCAGAAAATCACGAACCTTTTCCGTATCGGTCAGTGCGGCGGTTTCCACCTGAAAACCGGGGACGTGCTGCCGCAGTTCCGCAGCCAGCTGTTCAGCAGTCGACAAGGTCCGGTTCAGCAGAAAAAGCTGCTGCAGACCATGTTCTGCGAAATGGAAAGCAACGGCATGGGCCGCGCCGCCGCAGCCGATGAAAACCGCCCTGCCCCCGGCCAGTTCGAATCCGAACGCTTCGTTCAAAGCGGTTTCCAGACCGTAACCGTCGGTCGAACAGCCGATGAGGCGGCCGTCGCGGATGCTGACGGTGTTGACGCTGCCGGCCATCGAAGCGGAAGGATCGACTTCATCGAGAAAGGGGATGATCCCTTTTTTATGAGGCACGGTAATATTGAATCCGGCGAGTTTTCTGCGGGCATCCTCGGCGAAATCGCCAAGTTCTTCGGCTTTGACATGCACGGCAATATATTCGGCATCCATGCCCAGCGCCTGAAATGCGGCGTTGTGCATTACAGGTGACAGAGAATGGGCGATCGGATCGCCGATCACAGCATAGATTTTACGGCTCATTTCGGATTATCCTTAAGTTGTTCATTCATGCCGGAATACCGCACGATGGGGGTGCTCAAAGATTTTTCCAGGATCTCTTTCGAAGCATAGAGCCGGACGGAATTCTTGGCTCGGGTAATGGCAGTATAGATCAGCTCGCGGGTCAGAATCGGACAGTCTTTCGAGGGAAAGAGGATCATCACCTGGCTGTATCCGGATCCCTGGGATTTATGGACGGTCATGGCCAGAACGGATTCGAACGGGGGCATTTCGGAAAAACGAATCATCCTGAAATTACCGTTCTCACGTGGAAACACAACCACAGGCTGACTGTCCTTTTCGGATTTCCAAACCAGACCGATATCACCGTTGGACAACCCTTGCAGAGGAGTGTTTTCCAGCACGATCAGAGGCATGCCGACGCTGCGGATGGAACGGAGATTCAGAATCGAAGCCGCCATGCGGTTGACATTTTCCACACCAGTGAGACCGGGGCGGACGGCACACAGGATCATGGAAGAATTCAGTTTCTCGAAGGCGTCGGGCAGATCGGATTCTTTTCCGGTTGAAGCCAGACTGATCATCTTCCTGGCCGGCTGAAGAAACTCGGACAATTCCTTCCGGAGTATTTTTTCATCGAATTTGATATCCGAAAAATGGAAC